>CAZAIE010000687.1:0-4636 GCA_964485035.1 uncultured Myxococcaceae bacterium
TGCCTGGAGGCCGTATGCAGGAATTGTGCTGCGAACTTCTGTGTCAGGACACTAGATGGCATCGCCGCGGGCGACTGGGCCGGGGTCAGCCGAATCTCCTCCATGGCACCCACCGAGAAGCAGGGCCGGTCCGAGTACGAGGACGACTTCTGCTATTCCCGCCTTCTCCTCGGGCTTGCAGCCGGCCCTGTTGACAAGGACCCACTTGGGCTCCTGATCCAGAGGTTTCGCAAGTATGAGGATGGCGCCCGGGTCGCTGTCTGCGAGGCATTGCTGAACGAGGACGTTGAAAGGTTCGGTGAAGCAATTCCTCAGGTAATTGAGCGCTTCGAATCCGACTGCGCAGAACTTGTGAAGAGAACCGAGGACTCGCCTGAACTGACTGCGCGCACCTCGGTATGCATCGAGGCGCTCGCACTGCTTCGCCTCGCAGGCCAGCGCTCCATGCCAACAAATCTTGAGTATCCATTTTGTCCTAGTCTGGCGCGAATTGAGTATTCGGGGGCATTTCCCGAGGAGTTCGGTCCCTGATCCTGTGGGGAGTCGGAAACAAGGGACACGGGACACCGGAGGCCGTCGTCGCCGTGGGGGTGTGCGGCGACGGGTGTCCGCTCGCTGGAGCGCGCGCTGCCCGAGTCCATGCCCGTCTGGGGGTGGACAGGGTGGCGTGTCGAACCTGGCACCAGTGGACCCATGTCCACCCCGTTCGGGGTGAATCGGTTCTCCAGAGGTGGCGGCGGTCACAGTTCGAGCCCGTCGCGCGTGGTACCCAGCGGCACCCTGACCGGAGGCAACGAATGACGGGAGTAGAGAAGACACTAGCGGGTGGCGCGGTGCTCTGTGCCCTGGAGTTCGGGGTCGCGTTCCTGCTGGCGCCGCACCACTGCTGGGGAATCAACGCCTACATCCCGTTCGGCCTGGTGTGCTTCATCGTGGCCCTGGTGCTCCCGCTCGCGCTCTGCGCGGAGATCAGCATCGGCTACCGCATCTTGCTGGGCGTGCTGTTGGTGATCGCGAGTGCGGCTGCCTGGGTCGGTGGTCTCTTTGCCTCCAACATGTCCATCCTGACGCGGCTGTTCTGAGCCGGCGGTCCGCGGGGCCGCGTGGGGGGACCATGAGGACCAACGGGATCCTGATCGCGCTGGCGTTCGGTCTTGCTGCGAGCGAGGCGAGGGCGACGTCCTGCATGCGTCCCCGCTCCGAAGTCGTCTCTCCGGCCGACGGGAGCATCGACGTCCCGACCAACGCGCTGATCCTCCTGGGCGACGCTCACACCGAGGAGGCCTGGTCGAGTCGCCTCGCCCTGCGCGCCCAGGCGCGAACCGCCAGCCCCGAAGAAGCGGCGCGCCTGAACGCCCAGGCCGACGTCCTCCCCGACGGCCCCCAGCAGGTGCGCCTCCTTGATGCCTCCGGACTCACCGTGCCGCTGCGTCCCCGCGGGCGGATAGCGACCCACGAGGACATCGGAGCGGTGGGCTTCTGGGAGAGCGCCGAGCCGCTCGTCCCGGACGCGCACTACGAGCTCTGGGCAGGGCTCGCCCGCCTCTCCCGCTTCCGGGTCGGGACCAAGGCGAAGACCCAGCCGCCGAAGGTCCAGGTCCGTCCGCTCGGGGGCTTCGCCGAGAAGCACCATCTCATTCGGCGCGTCCCCGGCCGGTCCGCCGTGGGCTTCGACTTCGACGTGACGCACGACGGTGCGGTGGTGCTCGTGGACCTGGGCGCCGCGCGCCTCGATCCGGCGACCCTCACCGGCGAGGTGGCCGACCTGGCGATCGAGCGGCGCGTCTTCGTCGGTCGTCACGTCTGCCGGGAGAACTGGTCCGGCGTCGATACCGGTTCCAAGGCCCAGGTCCGCTTCGGAGCGCTCGACGTTGCGGGCAACTTCTCCGGCTGGACCGAGCCCTTCGAGGCGCGGACTCCCTCCTTCCGCGGCCTCGGCTGCTCGACGGTGAGCGGCGCGCTCGCCGGTCCCTGGGCGCTCGCGGCGCTGGCGTTCTTCAAAGCCGTCTGCACGCGACGGAGGTGGTAGCGAGCGCGCAGCCCGGCCTGGTCAGTCCCCAGGCCTCTTGGCCTTGCCCTTGCCCGGTCCTGCGCTCGGGCCCGCTGCTCCGGAGGCCGCCACGACGGCAACGAGTCGCCGCACGAGCTCCCGGCCGTTGGTCGCCTCGTGGTTGGTGATGCTGCCTCCCACGGTCAGGTCGAGGGACGGGACGTGGTACGCGAAGGTGTTCCAGAAGCCCTGGTGCCCGAGGGCGAGCCGCCCGTCGCACTCCAGCGCCATGAGACCCAGGCGGTACGGCAGCGTGCCGCGGCCGGTCATCTCCTCCAGGGACTCCGGGCGGTCGAAGACCTTCCCCTTGAGCAGCTGCCGCATGAAGAGCGCCAGGTCGCGCGAGTCCGTGACGAGCCCGCCACCTCCGTACAGATCGTAGGAGGCGAACCACGCGGTGACGTCCTGCTCGCCGAGGTACTGGTGCGCGCGGGGCCCCACACCCTCCGGGGCCTTCTCCATGTACTCCCAGTACGTCGACCTGAGGCCCAGCCTCTCGTACCGCAGGAGCTCGTGCACCGCGGGCCCGAGCTTGCGGCCGGTCCAGCGCTCGAGGAGGGTGCCCAAGAGGACATAGCCGCTGTCGCTGTAGATGAACTTCTCCCCGGGCTTCCCCACGGGAGCCCGCCACTCCACGAGGAGACGCAGCTGCTCCTCGGCGGTCCAGGCGTGCTGCGGTGAGGCGAGGATGCGCTCCTGGAAGCGCGGGTCGTCCGTGTGGTCGCCGAAGCCGGCGGTGTGGCTGAGGACGTGCGCAAGGGTGATGGCCTCGACGTCGTATCCGTCACTCCGCAACAGCTCGCTCTGGGCGGGAGTGAGGTGCGCGCTCAGCCGGTCGTCGAGCCGCACCCGGCCCAGCTCCGCCAGCCGAAGCACGGCGGCGGCCACGTAGGTCTTGGTGTTGCTGGCGATGCGGAATGTGTGGCGGGGACCGAGCGGCGTGGAGTCCTTGTGTGCGATCGTCCCCGCGGCTCCCGACCAGTCCAGGCCCCGGGACGGACAGAGGACGGTGACGGCGACCCCGGGGGCCTTGGGGTTCTCCGCCAGGAAGGCGTCGAGCGTCCCCTGGAGCTGGCTCCCCAGGGTCGGTCCTTGGGCCCAGGCCGCACCGGACGCGAGGAGCATGGCGAGCGTCGCGCTCCACAAGAGGTTCCGCATGCAGTTCACCCGCTGGAGCTCGCGCTACGCCTCGCGCGCCAGCGCCTCCACCCGGTCGCAGAGCGCGTGGACGTGGCGCTCCTCGGTGTAGGGGTTCATCACCGAGAGTCGCAGGTAGCTCTTCCCGTGGATGGTCGCCCGGGTGATGTAGCAGTCGCCCTCGAGCACCAGCCGCTGGCGGATGCGGTCCTGCAGCGCCGAGTCCTCGCCGTAGCGGAAGCAGAGGATGTTCGAGTCCGGCAGGCAGAGGCAGCTGAAGCCGGGCCGCGCCGAGATGAGCCGGTGGAAGGCGCGGGTGTTGTCGTAGAGCGTCTCCAGGAGCGACGCCATGCCCCGCTCGCCGACCAGCGCGAGGTTGAAGAACAGCTTCAGCGAGAGCATCGCCTTGGTGCACTCCAGCGTGTTCACCGAGATGTCCTCGCCCGGCTTCTCGAAGGCGTTGAAGATGTACGTCGCCTCTTGCGAGAAGGTGCGCAGCATCCGGCTCTTCTTGCGGAACAGCGCCATCCCGCAGAGCGCGGAGGTGGCCATCATCTTGTGCGTGTCCCAGGTCATGGAGTCGGCGTACTCGATGCCGTCGAGCAGTTGCCGGAACCGCGGGCTCACCGCCACCGAGCCGCCGTGCGCGCCGTCCACGTGCAGCCACACCTGCTTCTCCTGGCAGAAGCGGCCGATGGCGCGCAGGTCGTCGTAGTTGCCGGTGGCGGTGCCGCAGGCGTTGGCGACCACGGCGAGCACGCGCTTCCCGCTGCGCACGGCCGCGTCCCAGGTCGCCTCGAGCGCGGGGAGCTGCACCCGGTACTCCGCGTCCACGGGGATGGTGATGGCCCCGGAGGTGCCCAGGCCCATGATCGCCGCGGCGCGGGAGTTGGAGTAGTGGCTCGCCGCGGGGACCAGGATCGCGCAGCTGGGCGGCACGCCCTTCTCCCACGCGTCGGGGAGCGCCGCCGCGCGGGCGCCCAAGAGGCAGGTGAGGTTCGACATGCTCCCGCCGTGGGTCATCACCCCGCTGCCCTCGTCCTGCCAGCCGATCTTCCCCAGCGCCCAGCCGATGAGCTTGCGCTCCACCGCGGAGGCCGCCGGGCCCATCTCGTAGACCGGCATGCTGTTGTTGGTCGCCCCGTTGATGAGGTCGGCGACCGCCGCGCCCAGCATGGGCACGGCGACCTGGTGGCCGATGTAGCCGGGGTGGTGCAGCCGGTTCGAGTTCGAGAGCAGCACGCCGACGAGCCTCGACAGGTCGGCGCCGCCCTCGGCGATGGTCCGGTCGAAGTCGAGCTGCCGGGAGATCTCCTCGATGCTGTCCTGCACCAGCACCTTCCCCTTGCCCGCGAGCGAGTCCGCGAGGTGCCGCGCGAGCAGCGCGCACGCCTCCTCCACGCTCTTGGTGAAGAGCGCCGGGTCGTAGCCACGGTCGAAGGGGCGCGC
>CAZAIE010000688.1:0-4628 GCA_964485035.1 uncultured Myxococcaceae bacterium
ACCTGCGCCTCAACGCCTCTGGCAAGCACCTCTACGCCGGCGGGGCGCCCTTCGGGAGGGGCAGCGTCGTGCCCGGCGTGGTCAGGCTCCCGTCCGTGCCCAGGGCCCAGGCGCGCAGGGCCGTCGCCCCGCCGGCGTAGAGGTGCTTGCCAGAGGCGTTGAGGCGCAGGTTGACGACGGCGCCCGCGCCCCCCACCGCTACCTTCGCCCCCGTGGTGAACTGGAGGTCCGCTCCGACGGCAAGCTGCTGGACGGCGTTGGTCTCGCTCGCCACGTAGACGTTGGTGGCCTTGGGCGCGATGTACTCGAGCTTGAGGCTCCAATAGGGGTTGTCGTTCGGGGTCCCGTAGAGGTCGTAGATGGGGCCAGGCTGGTTCCAACCGCAATAGCCGCCGCCGGTGAGGTCCCAGACCTGGCCGCCGACCGACCCAGTCGAGGAGCCTGCCGGGCTCGCACCAACCGGGGTCCAGGTGCTGACGGCTCTGAAGGGAGTACCGACGAGGTTGACGTTCGCCACCCCCGTCTTGCTCCCGCCACCAACGCAGTCGGCCGCGATGGCGTACGGCATCTTGCCCGTCCCCGTCGTCGTGCTGAACGTGCTGTCGTTGATGTCCACCAGCATCGTCTTCGGATCGAAGCGCAACCGCGTGTAGCTGGTACGGACCGACGCGGCTTGGGTCTTCTGGGAGAAGTTGTAGTTACCTCCCGTGTTCGCCAGGATCAGGTAGGTCTTTGGGGTCGCGGTGCCCATGTCCTTGCAGTACGCTTGGTAGGGCTTGGCCCCGTCGTTGTCGATGTAGAGCGTGTAGAAGTTGTCGGCGTTGAATCGGCACACGCAGCGGAACCCCACGCTGCAGTGCGAGCAGCCGCCGCCGTTGACGATCGACCCGATGGCACACGTCTCGAAGTTGCTGATGAAGTCGCAGGTGCCGCTCCCGCAGGGCTTGTTGCCATAGCCCTCGATGCGAGCAGCCGGGGCGCCGCGGGCCTTGCAGTAGGTCTCGCACGGCGCCTGGGCCTGCGCCCAGTTGGCCCAGTTGTCGTTTGCGCCGAACGCGCAATCCTTGGCCGGGTAGTCCTGGTAGGAGCCCGTGGCGGCCAGCGCCAGTTCCTCGCAGGAGGCCGCGCGGAGCGGCTGGCAGGTGCCGGCCTTGCAGCGGTTCATCCCAATGCACGCCTGGCCCTTGGAGTCGGAGCTCACCCCGGCGTCGCCAGCGGCGTCGGTGCACGTGCCCTTGGCGCCGCAGTACTCGTCGTCGGTCAGGGGGTCGATGCACTTGCCGCCGCACTTGATCTGCCCGGCGGGGCAGGCGTCCAGCGGCAGGCACTTGCCGGCGCTGCAGAACTCGGTCGCGGCGCACGCCACGCCCGCGAAGTCCGCGGCGGCGGAGTCGGTGCCGGTGCAGGCGCCCTTGGCGCCGCAGTGGCCCAGGTCGGTGGCGGGGTTGACGCAGTTGCTGCCGCAGCGGATCTGCCCGGCGGCGCAGGTGAGCACCGGGGCGCAGGCGCCCGCGTTGCAGTACTCGCCCGCGGCGCAGGTCGCGCCCGCGTAGTCGGCGGCGGAGGGGTCGGTGCCGGTGCACTTGCCCTTGGCGCCGCAGTAGCCGGGGTCGGACGTCGGGGCGACGCAGGTGCTGCCGCACTGCAGCTGCCCGGCGGCGCAGGCCACCTTGGACGCGCAGGTGCCGGCGTTGCAGTACTGGTCGGCGGTGCAGGGGGCGCCCGCGTTCACGCCCGCGCAGTCGTCCTTGGCGCCGCAGAAGCCCAGGTCGGTGGACGGGTCGACACACTTGGTCCCGCACTTGATCTGCCCGGAGGCGCAGGTCAGCTTGCAGACGCCAGTGTCGCAGGTCTCGACGGAGAGGCACTTGGCCCCGGCGTTGGTGCCCTGGCAGTCACCGGTGGCGCCGCAGTACTCGCGGTCGTTCTTGGGGTCGATGCAGCTGGTGCCGCACAGCACCTGGTTGGCAGCGCAAGCCCCGCACACGCCGCCGCTGCAGCCCTCACCCTGCTTGCACTCCTTGCCAGCGTTGGTGCCCTCGCAGTCGCCCTTGGCACCGCAGTACGAGCCGTTGGACTTGGGGTCCACGCACTTGCCGCCGCAGACGATCTGCCCGGTGGGGCAGCTGCACTTGCCGCTGATGCAGAACTGGTCGGCGGGGCAGGGGGTGCCGGCGTTGGTGCCGGCGCAGTCGTCCTTGGCGCCGCAGAACGCGCGGTCGCTGGTGGGGTCGACGCAGCCGTCGCCGCAGAGGAGGCGACCGGCGGGGCAGCGGCCGCTGCACTTGCCGGCGACGCACGACTCGATCGCTGCGCACGTCGCGCCCGCGTAGTCCGCCGCGGTCGCGTCGGTGCCGGTGCAGGCGCCCTTGGCGCCGCAGTTGGACGCGTTGGTGTTCGGGTCGATGCACTTGCCGCCGCAGGCGACGAAGCCGGTGGGGCAGTTGAGCACGCACTTGGAGGCGCTGCAGATCTCCCCGGCGCCGCACTTGGTGTCGCACTTGCCGCAGTGGTTCACGTCGGTGCGCAGGTCGACGCACGTGGTGCCACAGTTCTCACACGACTTCTCGGGGACCTGCGGGGTGTCGCCGACGCACGCGGCGAGCGTGAGCACGGCGACAGCGGTCGAGACTCGGACGATACGGTTCACCAAACACCTCCCATGACGATCTGGAATCCGCTGCCGTTGCTGGTGGGCCCGACGTTGAGCGAGAACTCGTCGGACTTGTCCTTGGACTTCGGGGCCTTGCCGGGGTGGTCCTCGGGGTCGACCGCCACGTCGCCGTTCACCAGCGCGAGCGCGAGGCCCGCGGCCAGGGCGGCGACGCCCACGCCCCCGGCGACCAGCCCCCAGTTCTGCATCACCCGCGCGTCGTGGTCCTTGTTGAAGGCCTCCTGGCTCCAGCAGGCGCCCCCGCCCGGTGGGCAGAGCGCGTCGCGGTCGTTGGCCATTCCCTTGGCGCTGACGAGCATCCCCACGCCGGCCGCCACCCCGGCCACGCCCACCCCGCCGATGACGATGCCGGCGACGCGGGCGGTGGACATCTTGCGGGTCTCTGTCGCGGCCACCGGCATCATCGGGGGCGGCGCGACGACCGGGTCCTTGGGCTGGTGGGCCTCGACCACCTTCACCGGCTCGGGCTCGGGCTTCGGCTCGGGCTTGGCCACCACCACCGGCTGCAGCCCGGGAACCACCGCCACCTCCACCGGGGTGGTCGCGAGGATGGTCACCTTCGCGCTCCAGGCCACGCGGTCCGGCGCCGTGGACTCGAGCTTGTGCTCACCGGCGTCCACCGGCATCGGCGAGTTCCACAGTTCCTGGGGGACGACGTTGCCGTCGAGGCGGACCTCCTGGCCCTGGGCGGGGAAGGGCACCTGTACGCGCACCTGGTTGAGCTTGGGGCGCAGGGCGTCGGCCTTGCCGCGCGCGAACTTCTCGCGGTCCTTGTTGCCGGCCTTGGCATTGAGCGCGGCGGCCTCGGTGTAGGCGATCCACGCGGTCGCGAGCTTGCCGTTCTTCTCCTGGCAGTTCGCGAGGTTCAGGAGCGTTCCCGCCGCGGGGTCGAGCTTGTAGCTCGCCGCGAACTTGGCGCAGGCCTCCGCCGTCTTGCCCGCCTTCATCAGCGCCTGGCCGTCCTTGAAGAGCGTCTCGGCCAGGAGCGCGTTCTGGAGCGTGCCCTGGGCCCCGGCGCTCGACGCCGTGAGCAGGCACGCCACCGCTGCCACCACCGCGAACCTCATGAGTCCTCCCTCGGAAAAGCTGCACACTCCGGGCGCGACACGTCGGTCGTCGGCGCGCGGCGCATTCTGTTTTGCTGGAAGCCCCTCGACTGCGTGGGGGCCACCTTACTGCATCGGGCGCGGCTGGGGAGTGTCCGGAAAACGCCCTACGGCTGGCCGCTCGCTCCGGCGGGGCGCGGCGTGTAAGTTCCCCGCCTCCGATGCCGTTCCTGACCCAGCTCCTGCCGTTGCTCGTCTTCCTCGCCGTCGATGCGTTCGTGTCCGACGTGCGGGTTTCCATCGCCTGCGCGGTGGCCTTCGCGTTCGGGCAGCTGGCGGTGACCTTCGTCCGGACCCGCCGCCTCGACTGGTTCGTCCTGCTCGACGTGGCACTCATCGTCGGGCTCGGTGCGGTGTCGCTGGGCTCGGAGGACGAGCTGTTCTTCAAGGTGAAGCCGGCCATCGCGGAGGGGCTCGCGCTGGCCCTGGTGGTGGGCCTGCTGCTCGCGCCCGAGAAGTTCCTTGCGGGCTACCTCGGCCGGCTGATGCCGGGAAGGGCGCTCGGCGCCGGAGAGCTGGGGAACCTCAAGTCCCTGCTCGGGGTGATGGCGGCAGGGACGGCGGTGCACGTGGGGCTGGTGCTGTACAGCGCGCTGCGCGCCTCGAGGGCGGTCTGGGCCTTCGTCTCCGGCCCGGGCTTCTACCTCCTGCTGCTCCCGCTGTGCGCGGGCTTCGTGCTGGTGACGCGCCGGCGGCAGGCGCGGGCCGCGGGGCCGGAGCCGGAGGTCGAAGAGCCATGAAGGGCGCGGACCCCGTGGTGGTGGCGAAGGGGGCCGGGCGGTCGTTCGGTGATCGCGCGGTGCTCTCGGGCGTGGACCTCACCATCCGCGGCGGGGAGATGGTGGGGG
>CAZAIE010000689.1:0-4625 GCA_964485035.1 uncultured Myxococcaceae bacterium
ACGCCGAGCTGCAGCGCCCGGCGCGTCTCACCCCGCTGCAGCTCGGCGTCGGCGAGGTTGAACACCGAGGTCGGGTGCAGCGCCGGCGCAGGGAACTGCCGAGCGTTCTCCTCGAAGGCCACGCAGGCGTCGGCGAGCCGGCCCTGGTTCACCAGCTCGGTCGCGGCCGCGTTGGCGCGGGTGAACGCCGCGAGCTCGCGCGCGGAGAGGACGAACAGACCCAGCGCGGTGGCGACGAAGCCGAGCAGCAGGCCCATCACCGCGAGCGGCCCCACGGCGCGCCCGGAGGTCGAGAGGGCGTACGCCACGGCGAGCACCGCCGGCAGCCCGACCCAGACCAGGAGCCGGCGGCGCAGGTCGGCGCGGCCTGGGCAGAGGTGCCGCTCGGGAGGAAGCGGCGGCATCGGCAGGGCGGGGTCCATCACCAGAGCCCGTTCTCTTCGAGGATGGCCCGGGTCGCGCGGCGCGCCAGCATCCCCGGGAACGAGGCATCGGCTTGCTCGGCCGTCCGCTCGAAGTACGCGACCGTCAGCCACTCCCCGCCGTGGCCCTCGAGGTGGCCGACGAACCAGCCGAAGTCGCCGCGGACGTCCGGCGGGTAGCCGGAACCGGTCTTGCCGTGCAGCGTGAAGCCCTTCGGCGAGGTCTCGAGAAACGTGAGCGCGCGCCCCTTGCGCAGGGCCTCGGGAGAGACCGGAAGCTTCCCCGTCCAGAGCCGTCGCTGGAACTCGAGCTGCTCGAGCGGGGAGATCTGCAGGCTGCCGCGGCCCGGGTCGGTCTCGCTGCGCGTGACCGTGAGCCACGCGCTGGTGAGCCCAGCGGAGAGGTCGCGGTTCCCGTAGCCGAACGCGTCGAGGTAGCCCTGGAAGCGCTCGCGCCCGAGCCGGCGCGCCAGCTCCTGCGAGTACCAGACCACCGAGTTCTGCATCCACGTCGCCGCGGTGTGGTCCCGGTTCCACGAGTCGATGGACCGTTGGGCGCCGTCCCAGGGCAGCGCGGTCGACTCGTCGGTGAGCAGACCGGCGTCGAAGGCCATCACCGCGAGCGGGACCTTGAACGTCGAGCAGGCGGTGTGGCGCAGCCCCGCCTGGCCCTCATTGAGCGTCCCGGCCATCGCCTGTGCGCGCAGGTCATAGAGGAGGAAGACCGCGTTCTGCCCGGGGAAGTGTCGGGCGTCGATCTTCGGGGAGGCGGTCGATGCAGGACGCGACGCGCTCGACGCACAGCCGGCGAGGGCCAACAGCGACAGCGCGAACGTGACGGGCTTCATGGGAACTCCGCGGGAGCGAGCCGCGGGGGACTCTGCCACGACTGGGCGGGTTCCAGGAGAGGCGCAGTCACTCCTCGGGCGAACGCAGGACCTTGGCGTCGTCCGGAAGCACGCGCTCGCGGTCCCGACGCGCCTTCGCGCGCTTGCTCGCCCAGACGAGCAGGACGACGGAGGGGACGGCCGCGACCACGGGGCCGAACACCGACAGCACCTCGGCCAGGACCATGGCCAGCAGGCCGTCGGCGACGGTGAAGCCGAGCGCGGCGAGGACCCAGCGGACCGTGCGCCGCTTCTCGGTGTCGATGCCGAGGAAGAACACCAACCCCGCCACGAAGGCGAGCAGGAGAGCGACCCCGATGCCGGCCAGGATGACCAGCCCGGTGCCATCCCCCATGCAGCCGGTTGGGGCCATCTGGTTCAGCGCCTGGAGAGCGAGTGCACTCATGCCGACCTCCGAGTGCATCCTACAGGCCACTCGGGATTCTCATGGCTTGGGGCGGGCTGCCCGGGTGGGATGGCGCGGAACCGGGCGCCCCCGACAGCTTTTCGACGGACCGGAGCCAGAGGTTCTGTGGTGGCGGGCGTCCCGCGCGTCCCGCCCGCCACTGCAGATCTCCCAGCCTTCATCAGGTTGACGGACTGCTTGCGGCAGGAGTGCGGGCGTTCCGCCAGGCCGCGACGACTCACCTCGCGGGGACCACCAGCCGCAGCTCGCTCGGCGCGGGAAGCGTGACCTTCGACCGCGGGAGACCTGAGCCATCCCGGCCGGTCACGTCCAGCCAGAAGGTGCCCGGGGGCAGGCTCCTGGTCACGAACCGCCCGGCCTCGTCCGTCACCACCTGGGTCGAGTTCGCGCACGCGTCCGAGACCCCCTCCTCTCGCAGGAACACGATGTACCCCTGGCGCGGCATCCCCTTCTCGTCGACGACGATGCCCCTCACCGGCGCGCCCCGGGGGAGGTTCACGTTCGCCGTGGTCCTCGCGCCCACGACCACCCGCTGGCAGCCCTTGCCGACAGTGCCCTCCGGCGCGCGTGAGTAGAAGACCGAGACCACCCTGGGGCCGCACCCGGCGGCGTCGATCCGGAAGTGGCCGGCGGCGTCAGTGGTCGCCTGCTCGACGGAGTCGACGCCCGGCGGGTCCGGGAGCTGGACGAAGGTGCCGGGAGCTGGAACTCCCGCGGCGTCCCGGACCACGCCCTCCACCACGCCCGGGGCTCCGCACGAAGGCCAACCCAGCTCCAGGCGGACGTCGGGGCCCGGAACCGCGACCTGCTTGCGGAACGGGGCGTGCTTCTCCACGTCGATCCGCACCTCGTACTTCCCCGGCTCAAGCCCCGCGAAGGTGAAGCGACCGTCCGCGCCCGTGCGACCCTCGGCGCGCACGACGTCCTTCACCGCGAGGCTGAGCTCCCGGCCCTTCAGCGGCTTTCCCGCCGGATCCACCACCGTCCCGGAGAGGGTCGCGCCCGCACCGAGCACGAAGTCCTTCTGCACCACCTCGCCCGCGCCGAGCGTCAGCGTCGCCCGGACGTCCCCCTCCCCCGCCAGCGTGACCTGGACCTGCCAGGTACCCGGCTTCGAGGGCCCGAGGCGATAGCGGCCGTTGGCAGCCGTCGTCGCCCGAGCGTGCGCGCCGCGAGTGACCTGCACGCCCTCGAGCGGACGGCCATCGGGGCGAGTCACCCGGCCCTCCAGCACCGCCTGGTTCTCCAGGCGCAGCACCACCCCGGAGACGCCCTCGAGCTTCTTGGAGAGCGCCACTTCCTGCCGTGCCCACCACGGACCGTCCTCGACCGTCAGCGTGAACGAGCCGGGGCTCAGGTTCTCGAACCGGAAGCGGCCCTGGGCGTCGGTGCGCGCGGTCTCCTGGCAGCACTCCTCCGAGAGCGCGACCTGGAGCCCCGCCGCGGGCTGTCCGTCCCGCAGCACCACACCCTCGATGCTCCGCGGATCGAGCAGAGTGACCTCGCTGAGCCCGTCCTTGAGCTGCACGTCCAACGTGAGGAACCCCGTCCGCCGGACCAGGACCCGCGGGGCGTTGCCGAAGGGACCGACGCGGAAGGTGCCATCGTCGCCGCTCACGGCGTCGAAGAGCCGCATGCCCTCGACGCTGACCGCGGTGAGCACCGCCCCAGCGACGGGCCGGTGGGACTCGTCCCGGACGACACCCTCGAACATCCTCGCGGGGCGCATCACGACCGGGAGCGGCGCGCCCGATCCACTCGAGCTGCCCGAGGTCAGCCCTGGGGCGTCGGCCCAGACGAGCACGGGGACCTTGTCGGGCAGGCCCGTGAACTCGAAGTGGCCCTGCACGTCGGTGGTGGTGCGCGCCAGCGCCCGGGTCTCGCCGCGACGCTCGTCGAGGAAGGCGGTGAGCTCGGCGGCCCTCGCCCCGCAGCCGCAGCGCAGGAGGTTGGTGCCCACGGCGCTCACGCACGCTCCCCGGAGAAGGCGCAGGTCGGACGTGGGACGAGCCTCGCAGGCGATGACGGTCGCGCCCGGCACCGGCCCTTGCGGTCCCAGTACCCTGCCCGTCACGGTCTGCCCTCCGGCGAGGGCCGGCAGCGGGCTGGTGCGGAGGGCATTGAGGTTTTCGGGGAGTCGCGCCGCTGGAGGACGTGGCCGGCTCCGCGGCGAGGGCGGCTCCTGCGCGCCCGCGAGTGTGGGCCACAGCACGGCAAGCAGCATGCTGCAGATCCAGCGACCACGCGGGTTCATGGGCTTTCCCCCTGGGCTGCGTCGGCGAGGTCGGTCACCGGCGGGCCCATGCTTCTCCCACCCTCGCCTCGAAGCAACCCCGGCGCGGCCCGAGTTCCTCAGTAGCGGTTGGTGAAGCCGTTGAGTAGCACCTCGAGCGGAAGCGCCGGGATGCCGTGGATCTTCCCATTCGGCGCGAGCACCCCGCCCTGTCGCCCGCGCCTGGAGCCTCGACCGCGCGCCACTTCCGGTACGCCGCGCGGAAGGCGATGGTACGTGCCGGGATTCGGTCGGTACACGCCGCGGACGGTGTTGGTACAGGGCTGACTTGGCACGGTACTGATCGCGGCGGGTGCTGGTGCACGACGCGACGGGCTTGGTACCAACCGCGACGGGCGTTGGTACGCAGTGGGAATCGGTCGGTACACATCGCGGACAGCGTTGGTACGTGGCTGACTTGGCACGGTACTGATCGTGGCGGGTGCTGGTACACGGTGCGACGGGCTTGGTACGCACCCTGACAAGCCAGGTACACACCACGACGAGAGCAGGTACACACCGTGACGGATGAGGTACGAGTCGCGGCGGGTGGTTCCGGAGTCGCGGCGGGTGGTCGCGGAGTCGCGGCGGGTGGTCGCGGAGTCGCGGCGGGTGGT
>CAZAIE010000690.1:0-4617 GCA_964485035.1 uncultured Myxococcaceae bacterium
GGTGCCAGGCTCGGGGAGGGGTCTGGTGCCAGGTTCGAGGTCGTCCCCAACCCATCCTCGACCAGCAGCCCCTCGATCAGCACCGAGAACCGGGCGAGCAGCCCGCGTTGGCGCAAGCGGGTGAGCGGGGCGTGCGTGTCCGCGAGCCAAGGCACTTCCCGCTCAGTGATGCGAGTGGGGGTGTGGAGTTGGACCAGGACCCTGCCCGCCGTCGAGGTCAGGACCAGTCGTCGAGCGGGGGCCTGGGGACTGCAACGGTCGACCTCGATCCGAGTGGAGCGCATCCACCGCGAGAGGGCGACGGCGGCCGCGTCCTCGACTGCTCCCGGCTCTCCGCACAGGCAGAGCCTCTCCATCTCGGCCGTTGGGGCGGAGGCAGCCAGGAGGAGTGCGGTGAGGAGCGCGACCGGAGCCATGAAGGGGGCCAGCTTAGCGCCATCGACCGTTCATGCTGCACCCTTGCCCGGCGCGGGACCGACGCCTATGGTGCCCTCGTCATGCACATGCTGCCGAAACTCCTCGCCCTCACTCTGGTGGCGACCGCGAGCCTTGCGGTGGCGGCAGAGCCCAAGAAGGCGGAGCCCCAGGCGCCGGAGCAGCGCTTCGTCGGGTCGTCGGCGTGCAAGCGCTGCCACCCCGAGCAGTCCGAGAGCTTCGCCCGCAGCGCCAAGAAGGCCCGCTCGTGGACCTCCATCGAGCGGATGAAGAAGCGGCTGACGCCCAAGGAGCTGGAGGGCTGCTACGCCTGCCACACCACGGGCTACGGGCGCCCCGGAGGCTTCGAGAGCCTGGAGAACACCCCCGAGCTCGCCAACGCCGGTTGCGAGACCTGCCACGGCCCGGCCTCCGCCCACGTCGCCTCCGGCGAGAAGGCGCAGATCACCCGCAAGCCCGAGCAGAAGGACTGTGAGGTCTGCCACTCCGCGCGGATCCAGGTCTTCAACTACCGCCCTGTCCTGCGGGCAGGGGCCCACTGACGATGATCGGCCGGCTCGAGCGCAAGGTGCTGCTCATCCTCGGGGCCGTGGTGGGCCTGGCGATGGTGGTGCTGGTCGTGGGCACCCACGCCGCGCAGCGCGAGCAGCTGACCACCAGCGCGTTGCAGGTGGAGGGCCGCGTCCTCGACGCGACCTACGCCGGGTTGGTGCGGCCCATGGAGGTAGGGGACGGCGCGGCGGTCGGCCTGCACCTGCGCGAGGTCGCCGAGGCGATGCCGGGCGTGGAGATCCACGTCCTGGCCCCGGACCTCGCCATCTCCTACTCCAGCGCCCCCGAGGCCGTGGGCCAGCGTCTCGCGGACCGGGTCCAGGACGACGGGTTGCTGCGGCTGGTGGAAACCTCGCTCGGGCCGGAGGCAAGAGAGGCGCAGGTCCCGGTGTCGACGCGTCCCCCGGCCGTCCTGCGTCCCATCCGCAACGCGGCCCAGTGCCACCACTGCCACGGCGCGAGCCGCCCGGTGCTGGGGGCGCTGCTGGTCCGCCACACCCACGACGTGATCGGCGAGCAGCTCTCCTCGAGCCTCGGCCACATCCTGGTCTACAGCCTGGTGCTGGCGCTCGGCGTGATCGGCTTCGTGTTCCTGCTCCTGCGCCAGCTGGTGATGCGTCCGCTCGCGGAGATCGGCCGGGCCGCCAGCGCGATCTCGGGAGGAGACCTCACCCGGTCGGCGGTGGTGCAGACGGCCCTCCCGCGAGCGCTGCAGGCGCTGGGCAACGACGAGATCGCCGACCTCGGTGCTGGCTTCGAGGCGATGACCACGCACCTGCGCGGCGTGCTGAAGGAGCTGCAGGAGTCCACCGGCGCGCTCGACCGGGAGGCCGCGGGCCTGCTCGCCTCCGCCTCCGGCCAAGCGTCCATGGCCGCCGAGCAGTCCTCTGCGGCGCACGAGACCGCCGCGGTGGTCGCGCAGATCGCCCAGACCTCGAGGCTCTCCAGCGAGCATGCGGCCACCGTCACCAGCGTGTGTGACAGGAGCGAGGAGATCGCCCGGGCCGGACAGCAGGCGGTGGCGGAGGCGCTCCGGGGGCTCGACACCCTTGCCGCCCGGGTCCAGGCCATCGCCGGGAGCATCACCGGACTCGCCGAGCAGACTCAGCGCATCGGGCTGCTGGTGGCGTCGCTGGAAGAGGTGGCCGATCAGTGCAACCTCCTCGCCCTCAACGCCGCCATCGAGGCCTCGCGGGCGGGGGAGAGCGGGCGCGGGTTCGCGGTGGTGGCCGCCGAGGTGCGCAAGCTCGCGCGGCAGGCCAAGACCTCCGCGGGCCAGGCGCGTCAGCTCCTCATCCAGGTGCTGGGCACCACCCGCTCCGCCGTCGCCGAGACCGAGGCCGGCAGCACCTGCGCCGCGGAGGCAGCGGTGCTGGCCAAGGCCGCGGGGGACTCCATCACCGGCATGACCGACGCGATGCGCGAGTCGTCCACCGCCGCCAAGCAAATCGCGACCTACGCCCGACAGCAGACCGAGGGACTGGAGCAGGTGGTGAGCGGAGTGACGCTGCTCTCCGACGTCTCCGGGGAGTCGGCGCGCAGCGCCCGGCAGCTCGAGTCGGTCGCCAGCGGGCTGGGGGACGTCTCCAAGAAGCTCAGCGAGCTGGTGGGCCGCTTCAAGGCCTGACCAGTCGCGGTGAGCTGAACCGCGCCAAGAGCCAGGAACGGAGAGGAAAGGCAGGCAGGGCAGAGCGGGGCCCCGCGAGACCTCCCCGAGAAGCGCCTCCCAGCGCCTCAGCTCCTCAGCGCCCCGGCGGGGTCCAGGCCGCGAGCGTCCGGCGCGAAGCAGGGCAGTGCACGCACTCGGGGTCGTCGCAGAGCAGCGCCGTGGGGTCCCGCCGGAAGAGCTGTGTGGCCACGCGCACCAGGTCCTGGCTGCGCATCAGCTGCGAGACGCACTCCCCGGTCTGCCCCCGCCGCGCGATGCCCGCCGCGTCCACCACCGGCGTCAGCTTGAGGAACCCGTCCGAGCACTTGGTGGTCTTGCGCACTGGCCGGAAGACCCGCTCCCCACGCTCGTCCCGCGCGGGGTACCGGTCCGGGAGGATCTCGAGGTGCGGCATGTCCAGCAGCGACTCCGCGAGGTGCACGGTGGTGTTCGCGTCGTGCTCCACGCCCAGGAGCAGCACCTGCGCGTCGCGCTGCCAGGCCCTGCCCACCGGCCCGTCGCGCCCCTCGGGGTCGTCGAGCGGCTGGTCCCCGAGCAGCGCCTCGGTGAGCGGCCCGTGGGCGGTCCACGAGGTCACCGGGTGCAGGCTCCGGCGCGCTCCTGGGGTCCGCCACAGGGTCTCGGCGATGACGCCCATCTTGAACGGCCGGCTCGTCGCCGGGTCGAAGTAGGGGATGGCCGCGAGCAGCCGCGCCCGCTCCTCCTCCGCCGGCGGCTCGGGCCAGGTGTAGGGGTCGATGAGGTCGGTGGTGAAGGTGGGCGCCATCACCGTCCCCGCGGGGCCCACCGCGTCAAGCAGCGCGCCGACCACCGCCGCCGGACCGCCCTCGACCGGGCCCAGGGCCCGGAAGGAGCTGTGGACGACCAGCAGCGCCCCCGGGGTGACCCCCAGCGCGCGGAGCTGGGTGGCGAGGGAGGCGCGGGTGGAGGAGGCCATCGCTACTCCTTGACGTCGAACCTGAGCGCGACGGTCGCCCACTCGCCCTTCCCGCTGAGGCGGCCCCGAAAGAGGCGCGCGGAGATCTCCCCAGCGCACTTCCCCGAGCCCGGCGCGGAGGTCACGTTCACCGTGCCGGAGACCCCCTCCGGTGCGGCGACGCCGCAGAGGCCGTCGGTGTACGTGTGCTCGGTGGCGCTCTCGCCCGAGGCGGCGTTTCCCGGCTTCCAGTAGAGCGACGGGCAGAGCCCGCTGGCGGGGAGCGGGATGGCCCCGGTCTTCCCCTGGTCGAGCTGGACCTGGAAGGAGGAGTCCGCGGCCAGGTCGACCTTCAGCAGCCCGCCGTTGCAGCTCCCGCAGAAGTTGCCCTGTATCCGGCCGCCGGACTGGTCCTCGACGGTGACCGAGGTGATGTTGGGGTTCGAGCCGCAGTCGTCCCCGGTGGGGGCCTGCCTGGGCAGGGAGCCACACGCGGCGAGGGCGGCGAGGCTGACGACGGCGAGGATGGGCTTCATGTCTCTCTCCGGGGTGAGCAAGCGCTTCGGCCGGGGCGCAAGATGCCCAACTTCCGGCCGGCGCGCCACTGTCCGGGCGTGCAAAGTGGACCCTACCGTCCAGCCGAGAGCAGGAACGGGACGAGGTGGTCGAGCACGCCGCGGACGAGACCCGTGTGGAGGTAGTGGCCGGCGTCGGGGAGGAGCGCGAAGCGCGCCCCGGGGACCGCCCGCGCCGTCGCCTCGCCGTGCGCCGGGGGCAGGTAGGGGTCGTGCGCGCCGTGCAGCACCAGGGTGGGGACGCGGACCCGCGGGAGCCGGGCGAGGCGGCCCGGCGAGTCCACCAGCGCCATCGCGTGGTTGGTGTTCCCCCGCGCGTCCCGGGCGCGGTCGACCAGGCGCTCGGCGAACGCCTGGAGTTCTCCCTCCTCCGGCGCCGGCGCGGTCCCGTTCGCGAAGTGCCAGTTTGCTACCTGCTGCGCCACCGCCTCCTCGCGGGTCCGGCAGGGCATCTTCGCGATGCGCCGGAG
>CAZAIE010000691.1:0-4610 GCA_964485035.1 uncultured Myxococcaceae bacterium
CGCTCGTGGGCGTCGGAGGAGCGGTCCGCCGCGGCGGGAGGCAGCCGGACCGCGCGGCGGACCGCTCCTCCGACGCCCACGAGCGTGGCCAGCAGCGTGAGCCCCGCGGCCTGGGCGGCGAGGCTCCACTCGAAGCGGTAGACCAGCTCCGGGAACCGGTAGAACTTCGCGTACAGCTCGGCCCACTCCCGTCCCAGGCCGTAGCCCGCCGCGGCGCCCAGGAGCCCGCCACTGAGCGTCACCAGGCTCGCGAGCTGGACGAAGTGGAGCGCCACCGTGCGGTCGGGGTAGCCCAGCGCCTTCAGCGTGCCGATCTGCTGGCGCTGGGTGGAGACCAGCCGCGAGAACACCACCCCGAGGAGGAACGCGGCCACGCCCAGGAACACCGTGGGGATCACCAGGGCCATCACCTCCAGCTGGCGGATCTCGTCGGTGACGAAGCGGTGGGAGGTGTGGCGCTCGCGGGGGTAGGCCTGCAGCCCGCCGTAGGGCGCGAGCACCCGGTCGATGCGCGCGAGCAGGTCCTCGTCCAGGGCGCTGGGCTCCCGCGTCAGCGAGACGGTGTTGAAGGCCCCGGTGAGGTCGGTGGCTGCGGCGAGCGCGTCCCGGTCCATCCACAGCACGGCGAAGTGGCGGTCGTCGGGCATCAGCTCGCCGGGGCGGATGGCGAAGATGTACTCGGGGGAGAGGGCGATGCCGGAGATGCGCAACACCTGCCGCCGTCCGTTGACGATCACCGTGAGCCGGTCCCCCGGCCCGAGCTGGTTGGCGCGCGCGAACCCTTCGCTGGCCAGCACCTCGTCGCCCGCGCCCGGCACCAGCGCCCGGCCGGACCGCAGGTGCAACAGGTTCAGGCCGGCGCGGTCCGAGACGCCGACCAGCCGTGCGGTCGCCGGGTCGCTTCGCCCTGGGAGCTCCAGCACCACGTCGGCCACCACCCCGGTCTGCACCCGGGCCACGCCGGGCAGCCGGCGCAGCTCGTCGGCGACCGCCTCCGGGGCGCGCCGCAGGTCGGCGAAGAGCTCGGCGAAGCGGGAGCGGGCCTAGTACGCGTGCTGGGTTTCGCGCAGCGCGTGGTAGGTCGCGGTGCTGGCCACGTACACGCAGATGGCGCAGGCCACCAGCAGGGCGACGGCCACGGCCTGTCCCTTGAGGTGCGCGAGGTCGCGCAGCAGCTTGCGGTGCAGCGGGCTCACCAGTCGATCTCCTCGGCGCGGGCGCGGCGTGCGTTGCGGCTCTCGGTGGCGATGCGTCCGTCGGCGAGCCGCACCACGCGGTCGGCGAGGGCGGCCATGGCGGCGTTGTGGGTGATGACCACCACGGTGGTGCCCAGCTCGCGGTTGACCCGGTCCAGGACCTCCAGGACGCGCTTGCCGGTGGTCACGTCCAGCGCGCCGGTGGGCTCGTCGCACATCAGCACGTCCGGCCGCTTGGCGATGGCCCGGGCGATGGCCACCCGCTGCTGCTGGCCGCCGGAGAGCTGCGAGGGGAAGTGGTCCATCCGGTCGCCCAGGCCCACCATCTCCAGGGCGGCCTCCGGGGTGAGCGGCGCCGGGGCGATCTCGGCGGCGAGCGCGACGTTCTCCCGGGCGGTGAGGCTGGGGATGAGGTTGTAGAACTGGAAGACGAAGCCCACGTGCTCGCGCCGGTACCGGGTGAGGAGCCGCTCGTCGGCGAGCGCGAGGTCGTGGTCCCGGTAGCGCATGGTCCCGGCGCTGGGCACGTCGAGCCCGCCGAGGAGGTTGAGGAGGGTCGACTTGCCGCTGCCGGAGGGGCCGAGCAGGACCACGTACTCACCCTCGTAGAGGTCGAGGTCGATGCCGGCGAGCGCGCGCACCTCGACCTCTCCCATCCGATAGGTCTTGGCGAGTCCGCGGGCCTGGAACGCGGGGAGGGCGGCCGAGGGGGTCACTTGCGGCCTCCCTTCTTCGGTGGCTGGAGCATGCCCTGCGTGGCCTCCAGCAGCTTCCAGACCACGGCCTCCGCCTCTGCTTGGGAGAGGGTGTCGAGGTGCTCGAGGAACCACTGGTCCCAGGCCGAGTCCATGGCCAGCACCAGCGCCACGAGCAGGTCCAGCGGCAGGTCGTCGCGGATGGCCCCCACCTCCTGGCCACGTACGAGGAAGCGCGAGAGCCAGGCCTGTGCGTCGCCGAAGACCTCGGCGAGCTGCTTCTGGCCCCGCGCCTCGCGGGACAGGCGCCAGACCGACTTGGCCACCCCCAGCATCCACGGGGCCTGCTTGAGGTGGGTGATGCCGTGCCGGTACAGGTCGAACACCGCCGGCCAGAATCGCCTGCCGTCGAGCTGCTCCAGATCGAAGTCCCCGTGCTCCTGCAGGTGTCGCCAGTAGTGGCGGACCACGGTGACGAAGAGGTCGGCCTTGTCGTCGAAGTAGTAGTAGGCCGCGCCCTTGCTGACCCCCGCGGCCTCGAGGATGTGGTTGAGCGAGGCGCCGTCGTAGCCGTGCTGCGCGAACTCCTGGCCGGCGACCTCGAGCATCTGCTCGCGGCGCTCCTCCGACAGCTTCTCGAAGCGGGGGCGTGGCATGGAGACTCCTGGGTTCGACCATTTAATGAGACCGAGTGAAACGACCGATAAGTTAGACCATGCGGTCTAAGAGCGTCAAGACCAGCCCCTTCTGGGCTCTCCAAAGGTCGAAAGCGCTCAAGGGGAGGGAGGCGGAGCCTCGAAGTCGGCCTTCGCCGACCGGCGCACGAGCAGACCCAGCAGCACGGCCGGGAACGGCGCGTAGAACGCGAAGGTCCCCACGATCGCCGCGGTGAGCTGGACGGTGCGGGCGATGCGGGTGATCTCGGCGCCGCTGGGGGCTCCCGACATGGGCGCGACCGAGGCCTGGAAGACGGCGAGCTGCACCACGTACTGGAGCCAGGACATCACCGGGAGGAAGGCCAGGGCGGCCAGCGCCCAGGCGATGCCAGCGGTGCGTGCCCAGGGCCTGCGGCGGACGAGTCCCAGGCCGATGACCACGAGGATCGCGGAGAGCACGGCGAGCGGCAGGGAGAGCCCGAGCTGGTAGCCCGCGACCGACTCCTGCGCCTCGATGCTGCGCTTCATCAGCTCGGTGGGCGAGGGCTGGCCGGGGGCCTGCGGCAGCCGGCCCATCAGCTCGCCCATGCCCAGCGTCGCCTGCTGGAGCGCCTTGCGACCGACGAGCCCGCCCAGGCTGGTGAGCACGGTGAGGCCGCCCAGGCTCATCGACAGGATGCCGAGGACCAGCGGGGTCCGGCGCATGGTCAGCCCTGTCCCGCGAGCCCGAGCTCGCCGCGGATCGCGTCCATGGCCTGCAGGCACACCCCGAGGAAGTCGTCGAGCTCGAGGTCGAGCAGCTCCTTGCACGCCTTGATCTGGTCGCGGTTCACCGCCGCGGAGAACCGCTTGTCCTTCATCCTCTTCTTCACGCTGTCCACGTTCAGGTCGCTGGTGCTGCGGGAGGGCCGGATGAGCGCGCTCGCAGTGATGAACCCGGTGGTGGGGTCGACCACCCACAGCGCCTTGTCCATCCGCGTGGCGCGGGTCGCCTTGTCGTTGTGGCCGAGCACCGCCTGGATCACCGCGTCCGGCGCGCCCGCCTCGCGCAGGACCTCGGCCCCGACCAGCGTGTGCCGCGCGGGGTCGTCCTGGCAGACGTCGAGGTCCACGTCATGGACCAGACCAGCGAGCCCCCAGAGCTCGGGGTCCTCGCCGAAGCGGGCCGCGAGGCTGCGCATGCAGGCCTCGACCGCGAGCGAGTGGCGGGTGGTGGCGCTCTCCGGGCCCAGCCTGCGCTGGACCAGCTCCAGCCCCGTTTGTCGGTTCATGGTTCCTCCGGAGTGGGGGAATGAGGCGCGCACACTAGGCAAGGGGCGCGCCCTGCGCAACGCAGCCGCAGAGTCGTTGACCCCGCGGGCCCGTTCCCATAAAGCAAGCGCGCCGGGCGGCTCGACCGGGCCGCTCCGATCCAACCTAGGGAGTCACTCCTCATGGCCAACCAGACCGAGCGGATCTCCATGCGCGGCCCCCTGGTCGTCTTCCTGGTGCTGTGCCTGGTCGGCATCGGCGTGGCTGTGGACCTCACCCTCATCCACGTGAAGGTGCACACCGACCCCTCGTACCGCAGCTTCTGCGCCCTCAGCGAAGAGGTGAACTGCGACACGGTGGCGGAGAGCGACTACTCGGTGTTCCTCGGGGTGCCGAACTCGGTCTGGGGCCTTCTGGGCTACCTCGTCATGACCGTGCTCGCCGGCTGGGGGCTGCACCGTCGCCACGCGATGTCCCGCGCGTGGCCGAGCGGGCTGCTGCTGCTGCTCGCTATCTTCTCGCTGGCGGTGGCGGTGGTGCTCGCGGCCATCAGCAAGCTGATCATCCACTCGATGTGCCTGATGTGCATGGCCTCGTGGTTGGTGGCCGCGGGCCTGTTCGTCGCGGCGCTGATCCCCGCGCGGAAAGTCGGGATCCTCACCTCCATCCGCGAGGACGTGGGCGCACTGCTCGCCCGCCCGGCGCTCGCCGGTGGGCTCACGCTGCTGGCCCTCGCCGTGGTCGTGGGCCTCGTGGGCTTCTATCCGAAGTACTGGACCCGCAAGCTCCCCGTCGGACCCGGCCTGCTGGCC
>CAZAIE010000692.1:0-4604 GCA_964485035.1 uncultured Myxococcaceae bacterium
ATCTCGCGCCCCTCGAAGCTGCCGACGCTCACGTGATCGCGCGTGAGCAGGCGGTAGCGCGTGGTGTCGGGTCCGACGGGGAACGGCTCCTGGTACTGGAAGTCCGGCATGGCGACCTCGCGGCCGGGTGCAGCCGCCGCGCAGGCGAGACGCCCACGCCCGCCCCCGGAATCGGCTCCGAGCGTAACACCCGGCCTGCGTGTCATATGACCGCGCAGTCCGCGGCACTCAACTGGCGTCACTGCCCAGGAGACCGCCATGACCCGTGCCGCCCTCGTGCTCGCCGCGCTGACCCTCGCCTCCGGTGGCTGCGCCCGCCAGGAAGCTCCCCCCTCGAGCCAGCCGCGAGCCGCCGAGGCGCCATCGACCGCTCGCGCCCTCATCGTCTCCGCCACGCTCCGGCTCGCGGTCGAGGACGTCGACGCCGCGGCCTCGACCGTGCGCGCCAAGGCCGTCGAGGTCGGCGGCTTCGTCTCCGACGGCGCCCTGTCCGGGACGGGCCTGGACCGCTCCGGGCACTTCGAGCTGCGCGTCCCCGCCACGAGGATGGCGGAGGTGCGCGCGACGCTCGGATCGTTGGGGACCATCACCGAGGACTCCGAGCAGGTCGAGGACGTCACCGCCCATTCCGTGGACCTGAAGGCCCGCGTGCGCAACGCCCGCGTCCAGGAGCGCCGCCTGCTGGAGCTGGTGGAGCAGCGGACCGCGACCCTCGGGGACCTCCTCGCGCTGGAGAAGGAGCTCGCCGCGATCCGCGAGACCATCGAGCGGCTCGAGGCCCAGGACCGTGCGCTCGACCGCCGCGTCGAGTTCGCGACGCTGAACCTCTGGATCTCACGTCCCCGTCCCGCTGCCTGGTCCACCCCGGTCGCAAGCCTGGGCGGCGCAGCGCGCGGCGGTCTCGAGACCTGCGCCGGCGTCCTGGTCGGGCTCGGCATGGTGCTCGCAGCCACCGCGCCCACCCTGCTCTCCCTCGCGCTGCTGGCGCTGGTGACCTGGCGCCTCGGGAGACTCGTGCTCCGTCGCGTCCGACGGCCCGCAGCGCCTTGACCACGGACGGTCCCGGTGCCAGCGTTCGCCCGCTCCATGCCCGCGCCAACTGCCCCCAGCGCTGTGGGACCTCCGCTCGCCCGCGAGCTCGAGGAACTGCACGCCGCGAGCTGGGGCTGGGCGATGGCCTGCTGCGCACGGCACCGGGACGACGCGAGCGAGGCGCTGCAGCAGGCGTACTGCAGGGTGCTCTCCGGTCAGGCCCGCTTCGACGGACGCTCGAGCCTGCGGACGTTCTTGTTCGGCGTCATCCGCGTGTGCGCCCGCGAGCAGCAGCGCTGGTGGCGGATCGATCGTCGTCCTCTCGCGGCCGGACGGGCCGGTCGGCTGCTCTCGCTGGGCATCGGCCCTTCGGCCGAGGAGCCTGCGCCGGACGCGGAGCTCGATGCGCGGCGCGAGGGCGCCCACCTCGCCGCAGCGCTCGCCGGGCTCGCCGCTCGCCAGCGCGAGATGCTGCACCTGGTGTTCTACGAAGGCCTCTCCGTCTCCGAGGCGGCAGAGGTCATGGGCGTCTCGGTCGGGTCGGCGCGACAGCACTACGACCGCGGCAAGAAGAACCTGGCGGGCGCCCTCCGGGCGCGTGGAGTGGACCGATGAGCACGAACGACGAAGACGACCTGCGCGCCAGGTTCCAGCGCCTGCGCGAAGAGGACGGACGATCCGTTCCACCCTTCCAGGCGCTCGCCGCGCCGCCTCGACCGAGGCGACTCCGGCCGTGGCTCGCGGTTCCCGCTGTGGCGGCCCTGGCGATGCTGCTGCTCGTGCTGCCCCTGCGACGACAGGAAGCCCCGCCGATGCGCGCTCCCAGTCCCGTGGCCGCGCTCGACACGCTCTTGCGCGGACCTGCCGACCCAGCGCTCTCAACCGTCCCCTCGCTCGGCCTCGAGACCTCCCTCTCCGCATCCTGGAGCACGCCATGAACGCCCAGACCCTCGCTCTCGCGCTCGGCGCGGCACTCCTCCTCGGAGGCTGCGCCCGCGCCTCGCTCCCCGGCGACGGCAACGCCCCCGCGGTCCGCGCGCCCGAGAACCCACTCGACCGCGTCCTCTTCTCTGCGGAGCGGGTGATGAACCACCAGGCGGCGCTGCGACTCACTCCGGAGCAGCGCCAGGCGATCCAGCAGGCCGTCCAGGACGGTCAGGCGAAGATGCTCGACCTGCAGTGGGAGATGTCCGCAGCCCGCGAGCACCTCGCGCAGGCGCTCGACGTGGAGCGTCCGGACGAGGCTGCGGTCCGCGCGAGCGCGGAGAAGGTGGTGGAGATCGAGGGGCAGATCAAGCTCGCGCACCTCTCGATGCTGGTCCGGGTGAAGGGCCTGCTGACCCCGGAGCAGCAGAGTGCGCTCAAGGCGATGGCCTCCCCGTAGCCGGTCACGCCGCGCGCTTCGTCCTGCGGCGCAGCGCCCCGAGGAGTTCCTCCAGCTCGCCCACCCGGAGCAGCTTGCACACGATGGCGTAGACCACGGCGCCCACGCCGAGCCCTGCCAGCACGCGGACGAGCTGGATGATCGTCCCGCGTCCGGAGAGCACGTAACTGAGCCCGTGGAGCACTCCCCAGACCGCCGCGCCCATCACCACCGCGGCCACCAGGGTCTTCAGGAACTGCAGCCCGAGCCCCGCGGGCGCCGCGACCTCGTGCGTTAGCCTGCGGAACGCGATGGACAGCACCGCGAGGTTGACCAGAGCACCGAGCGAGGTCCCCACCGCGAGGCCCACGAACCCGAGGCCGTACGGGCGCAGGTACCCGTGCGCGATCACGTTGATGAGCAGGTTGGTCGCCACCGCGCTCGCCGAGCCAAGGAGCGGGATGCGCGTCTTGTCGAGCGCGTAGAACGCCGGCGCGGTCACCTTCACTGCCGAGTACGCGTAGAGCCCGATGGTGTAGCCCATGAGCGCGAGGGCTGTGTGTGCCGTGTCGGTCGCCTTGAAGCGCCCGTGCTCGTAGATGAGGGCGATGACCGGCTCGGCGAGCACGGCCAGTCCCACGGTCGCGGGCACGGTGAGGAAGGCCACGTGCTTGAGGCCCTGGCTCCAGCCGCTGCGCACCCCGGCGAGGTCCTTCTCCGCGGCGCGCCTGGCGAGGTTGGTGGCGGTGACCGTCGCCACTGCGACCCCGAAGACGCCGATGGGCAGGTACATGAGCCGGAAGGCGTAGTTCAGCCACGCGTTGGCGCCGGGCTCGGTGCTCGCGAACTGCGAGTTCACGAAGATGTTCACCTCGGTCGCGGCCATGCCCAGCATCGCCGGGGCCATGAGGCGCGCCACGCGCCGGACCGCGGGGTCGGTCCAGACGCCGGTGAAGCGCGGCCGCAAGCGGAACCCGTCGCGCCGCACCGCCGGAAGCTGGATGGCGAACTGCATCGCCCCGCCCGCGAGCGTGCCCAGCGCCCAGCCGTAGACGGCCTTCTCGGGCGGCACGCCCGCGAGCCAGAGCCCCACGCCGACCACGATGGCCCCGAGGTTGAACATCGTCGGCGCCAGCGCCGGGATGCTGAACCGGCTGCGGGCGTTGAGCATGCCCATCAGCACCGCGGCCAGGGAGACCAGCAGCAGGAAGGGCATCATGATCCGCGCGAGCGAGCCGGTGAGCTCGAGCTTGCCCGGGTCGGCGCGGAACCCCGCCGCGAGCGCGAAGGCGAGCTGCTCGGCGAAGACGATGCCCAGCGCGGTGAGCACCCCGACCACCATCAGCAACGCGCCGAGCACGCGGTTGGCCGCGTCGTGCGCGGCGTCCTTGCCCTGCTCCGCCTCGACCTTGGCGAAGGTGGGCACGAACGCGGAGGAGAGCGCCCCCTCGGCGAGCAGGTCGCGCAGCAGGTTGGGGATGCGGAAGGCGATGACGAACGCGTCCGCGAAGTAGCCGGCGCCGAGCAGCGCGGCGAAGAGCTGCTCGCGCACGAGTCCGAGGAACCGCGAGCCGAGGGTGAGGGCGCTGACCTTGAGGGTGGAGCCGAGCCCTCCGCGCCGGGGCGTCGGGGGCTTCGCGGTGCCGTTCTCGGGAGGGGATTTCGGGTCCGTCATGGGCGCGGATAGTACAGGCTCCACCAGCGACGCCTGCCAGGAAACGAGTGACGACCCCAGGGGTGATGCAGGCGGTGAGCCAAGCACGGTCCGCGGGTGGTGGGACACGCGAACTCCCGGTCTCGACACGCGCGGCGCGGCTTCCTGGAGGCACACCGAGGCATTCTGGACGCGGCGGACTGCGCCACGGACTCGCCGGGTCGCGGGCCGCTGGCTACACTCCGCCGCATGCTCCGTCCCCTCCCCGCCCTGCTCGTCGCCACGCTGCTCGTGGTCCCCGCCTCCGCCTCGCTCGCGCCTTCCCGCCTCGACGTGCGCACGGGCTACAGCATCGAGTACCTCACCGCCCAGCCCAGTCCGGAGGCGGAGGAGACCCGGCGCGCGCTCACGCGCGAGACGACCCGGGCGATGCTCCAGCAGTTCCTCGAGGGCAAGCACCCCTATCGCGGCATGGAGCCGGAGCTGGACCTCACGCCCCCGCCCGAACCGACAGCTCCCGCGCCCGCCGCACCCCCAGCCGCCGAGCCCAAGAAG
>CAZAIE010000693.1:0-4603 GCA_964485035.1 uncultured Myxococcaceae bacterium
AGGTTGCGCAGGCGGTGGTCGTAGGCGCGACGGGCGGAGGGCAGGGCGTGGCTCCGTGCTCGACACTGTGGGCCTGGTGAGGTGAATTGCGCGAAGGCGATGTGGCTCTTTGGCATCGGGAATAGCAGGGGCGGTGCGGTGCGCGCGGTCGGCTGAGGAATCGAGACCGCGCGCACCGTGGGACCGCGGCGCGACGCCCGAGGCCGCGCGATCCGCGAGGAGGACGGAGCCGGGACGTGGCGTTTGTTCAGGATGCTGACGTGGTCGACAAGGCTGTATTCCGAACCGGCGAGATAGTGCAGACAGTGTCTGCACTATCCGGTCCCCGGAAGATGTGGGAACGGCTGCCGCAGCGCCCGCTCCCGGTAGCCCAGGCGGGCCGGCGGGGGCGCGAAGGTGGTCGACGCGCAACGTCAACGTTCAACCCTTGGCCTGGGTCGAGCCTCAGTGCGTCGTCGGCCCGAGGATGAGGATGCCTTCGGGGAGGTAGCGCTCGAAGTCCGCTGGGTTCCGAGTGACGAGGCGGCGGATGTCGTGGGCGAGCATGGTGGCGACGATGTTGGTGTCGTGGACCTGCTTGCCGCGAACCCGGTAGCGGCCGACGAGCTGCTCCCAGCGGCGGCTGACGGAGCCGTCCTCGGGTAGGAGGACCGCAGCGTGGAGCCAGTCGTCGAGGGACTCGAGCGCCTCGGCGACGGAGTACTCGCGCTCACCAATAGGGGCCCGGGTGAGAGAGACGAGGTACTCGCGGCAGACCTGGGGGCTGGTACAGAGCGGCACGCCCTCGTCGGCGAGCTGCGCGAGGAAGGTCAGGGAGGAAACGTGCGCGGGGTGGATGTCCACCATCGCAGCGACGATGAAGCAGGTGTCGAGGAAGACGGGGTCAGCGGCCATCGTCGTGGTAGAGGTCGTCACGGGTGAGCGGGCCACCGTTCCAGAACTTGGCGCCGGTAAGGACCTTCGGGCGCCATCCCCTGGGCGGGGCACGGAACTTGTGAGCGCGCTCTGCCTCAGCGATCACACGTGCGCGTTCCTCCGGCGTCAGGTCGGCGAGTTCCTTGGTCAACCGGTCCAGCTCTTTGGCGTCCTTCGACATGCCCAGACTGTACACCGTGGAGTCGGGCGGCTCCAACGTGAGCTCGGGGAGTGCCCCCTCACCACAAGGCGCGAGGCGAGGGTGGTCGTTGGCGCGACGGGCGGAGGGCACCCACACGCCGCTAGCGGGAGAAGGGCTGCGACAGGCTACGAGTGAATGGGAGTGCCAGGGGGCTCTCACTCCAGGGGGCCGGAGGTCTCGCTCCAGGGGGCCGGAGGTCTCACTCCAGAGGTCCGGAGGTCTCACTCCAGGGGGCCGGGGGTCTCACTCCACGGTTCGCGGACAGCACGCTGCCGCGCTCACCGGTGAGCGCACGCCCCGAAGTTGACGGCCATAACCTCGTGTGCCTCCGTTCAGCACGCACCGGAGGGGATCCCAGGGGGATTCCAGACAAGGAGCCGCTCGGCGGCCTGGCGCAGCAGGGCGAGTACACGCTCGGACTGTGCGAGACGTTCAAGAAGGAGCTGATGGAGCACGGGATTCCGGAAGCGAAGCTGACTGCCATGCGCGACGCGCTGAGCGAGATCCAGACCGCTTCGGGGAAGCAGACGGAGACGTGGTCCACCGCGCACTCGAAGACGCGTGCCGAGGCGGTGGCCATCGACAACGCGAAGGCGTTCATCCACAAGCTCTGGAACGCAGCCCCGCTGCCGCGGGCGCCCGGCCGCTCGACCCGGCGGGGCGGCAGCCGACTCCCGCTGGTCGAGCAAGGACCGAGGACCGATGCCTTCCAAGCCCAAGCCGACGATGGACCCCGCCGAGGCGCGCAAGCTGCTCACGGAGAGGCGGGACGAGATGCTGTCGTTCACCGGCGACGACGAGTACGAGCACTGGCGCACCGGAAGGGCCTACGCCCAGGTGGTGGACCAGCTGCTCGCCGAGGCGGCGGGCTACAAGAAGCCGCAGGACTTCGTGGCTGCGGAGCTCAAGGGGACGATCGCGGCCTCGTCGCTGCGGCGCTACGCGGCGGTCGCGCGCGTGTTCCCGGAGGCGGTGGCCGCGCGCTTCGGGATGACCAAGCTGAGCACGCTGCTCACCATCCACCACCTGGCGCCGTTCGACCCCCTGCCGCCGGACCCCAGCGAGCTGCCCATCAAGCTCGACGCCGACGGCCAGGCAGTCACCAAGCCGTTCACGGACTGCAGCAAGGCCGAGCTGAGCCAGTGCGTGAAGCTGCTCAAGGGCACGGCGGACGCCGGGCTGACGGCGGAGGACAAGGCGGAGCTGGACCGCCTCCAGAAGATCGTGGACGCGACGTTGGGAGAAGAGAGCGAGGCGCAGGTGCGCGTGCGCCGCAAGGGCGACGAGGTCACCTTCGACTACCTGGGCATCCCGCAGGAGCGCAGGAGCGAGGTGCTGAAGGCCCTGGCGGGCTGAACGCGCCGACGGAGTGGAGGTTGGGCCGGGGGCGCAGCATCCTTCGCCAGCCCAGGCGAACGGCGGCGGTCGAAGCTGTACGGCGACGCGCCGGGGGCCAGCCCCGGAGGGGCTTGGAAACCCAATGGCCGGTGGCTCTCAGCCACCGGATCTCTAGCTAGACCACCGCTCCTCCCTCACTTCGCTTCCGCTAACCGATCGGCATTGGTCCTCCAGGCCAGCGGCTCGGTCGCGTCTCGTTCGTCTTCTGCCAGCACGCGTCCGCCCGCCCGCCCGCACCGGCGCGGAGGCCTCGTCAGTTCGTCCCCGTCGCCCGTCCCTGCACCAGCCGCTCCGCCGCAGGATCGACCACCACCTTGCGCACCTTCCCGAGCACCTCCTCCATCGTCTCCAGGTGCAGGCGCCGCGCGGTCACGCTCTTCGCCCTGCGGTACTCCTCCCACGCCGCGAGGAACCGATCGCTCTCGCCCTTCGCCCACGCCGTCCGCTCGCGCGCGTACGACTCGGCCTCCGCCCGCATCCGCTGCGCCTCGGCCCGCGCCTCCGGCAGCCGGTGGTTCCGATCGCCCTCCGCCTCCTGCACCAGCTTCTGCTTGTCCTCGCGTGCCGCGCCCACGTCCTTGAACGCCTCCGCGACCTTGCCCGGCGGCTCCACCCGCTGCAGCTGCACCGAGGTCACGCGGATGCCCAGCCGGTAGGCGTCGGCGCGTCTCTGTACCGCGTCCTTCAGGTCCACCTGCAGCGCCTGCCGACCGCTGGTGAGCATCTCGTCGATGTCCCGCTGGACCAGCAGCGCCGTGCCCTCCGCCTGCGTCACCCGCCGCAGCAGCGCCTCGGGGTCGGCCACCGAGAGCAGCCACTCGCCCGGGGCCTTGACCGTGTACTGCACCAGCACCGCCGCCTGGACGACGTTCGCATCCCCGCTCAGGAGCGACTCGCGCTGCCCCTCGGGCTCGGCCTGCGCTCCCGGCGGCGTGCTCCCGAAGGACACGCCCAGCGAGCGCACCTCGGTGACCGCGGGCCGGTCCACCGTCTCGATGGGCCAGGGCCAGTGGAAGTGGATGCCCGGGAGCACCGCGTCGTCGGTGATCTTCCCGAAGCGGCGCACCACGCCCCGCTGCTCGGGCCGCACCGAGTAGAGCCCGCTCGCCAGCCACAGGAGCGCCCCCAGCGCGGCCAGGCCGCCCAGGACCCGGGGCAGCGAGCCGAGCGCGCGCCGGACGTCCGCGGGGATCACTCCTGCACCTCCGGCGGCGCCTGCAGGTAGCGGAACAGCGGCGCGTCCGCCGAGAGGATGAGCGTGGTCTCCTTGTCCAGCAGCTTCCTGTAGGCCTCCAGGGTCCGCGTCAGCCGGTAGAACGACGGGTCGCGCTGGAACGCCTCGGCGTAGATGCGGATGGACTCGGCGTCGCCCTTGCCGCGCGTGATCTCCGCGTCGCGGTAGGCCTCGGCGAGCAGGTCGCGCACGCTGCGGTCGGTCTCGGTGCGGATGCGCGCCGCCTCCTCCTCGCCCTCGGCCCGGTACTTCTTGGCGATGCGCTCGCGCTCGGCCTTCATCCGGTTGTAGACGGCCTGCAGGCTCTGTTCGGGGAAGCCCAGCCGCCGCAGCCGCAGGTCCTCCACCTGGATGCCGAACTCCGCGCGGGCCTGCGGCGCCACCGCGGCCAGCACCTTCGCGGTCAGCTCGGGCAGCTTCGAGGCCCCGGGCTCGGTGGTGAGCAGCGCGGGGAGCGGGTAGGTGCCCAGTGCCGCGCCCAGCTCGGAGGACACCATGTCCGACAGCCGCTGCTCGGCGGCGGGCATGCTGCGCACGCTCTGGATGAACCGCCGCGCGTCGGCGATGCGCCAGACCACGAAGGTGGCCGCGACCACGTTCTTCTTGTCCTGGGTCAGGTACTCGCCCAGCGGCTGGTCGGCGGGCTGCAGCCGGCGGTCGAGGCGCAGCACCGACTGGATCGGGTCGGGCCACTTGAGGGTGAGGCCCGCCTCCTCGACCACGCGCGTGGGGCGGCCGAGCAGGGTGACGATGACGACCTCGGTCTCGTCCACGGCCACGAAAGACGTGGCGACGCTGTAGAGGGCGACGAGGGCGGCGGCGACGAGGAGCTTGCGGCGCATTCAGTCCTCCAC
>CAZAIE010000694.1:0-4598 GCA_964485035.1 uncultured Myxococcaceae bacterium
TGGAGTTGCACGAGAGCCCGGCCATGCAGGTCGAGTTGGGGAAGCAGGGGCCGCCTTCGGTTCCCGGCTCGGGCTCCGACGTCGAGGAGAAGCAGCCGCCAAGGACGCCGGCTGCAGTGAGTGAGAGGACGCTCAGGACGCCGCGCACGCTCATGTTGCTCCTCCAGGGCGCCAAGTCGGACGCCCAGACCAATGGGCTCTCATGAAGAGTCGCACGGAGTGTGCTACACAACTTCGCCATGAAACCCTACGCTCTTGCCGTCGCCCTGCTCGCTACTGCTTGCTCGAACAGCGTGTCCCAGGACCAGCTCTACCCCGAGATCTACAAGGCCTACTGCTCCCAGTACGCACGCTGCGGTCTGGCCCACTCCGAGTCCGCCTGCAAGGCGATCTACGACGGGTACCTCAAGTACATGAGCGTGCCGAACCAGTACGAGTCGTCCATCGCCGCCGGGAAGATCCGCTACAACGGCGACCGGGCCCGGCGCTGCATCGACGCCATGGCGGCCACGCCGTGCTCGGACTCGGTCCTCGCCCTGTCCTCGAATGAGGACTGCCGGCTCATCTTCGAGGGACTCGTCCCGGTGGGCGGGGCCTGTGGGACCTCCGAGTGCGTTCCCTCCGCGTACTGCACGGTTGACGCGGGCGGAACGGAATGCCCAGGGACCTGCGTCGAGCGGGTGGCCGAAGGCGGGGCGGCGAAGTACGCGGCCATGTGCACCTTCCCGTTGGTCCTCGTCGACGGCAAGTGCACGAAGCGGCGGAAGACGGGCGAGGCCTGCCACGAGTCCTCGGAATGCGAGAGCTACTCCTGCAGCGAGGGGCTCTGCCGGACGCCAGGAGCGAGCGGCGACGCCTGCAGCAAGACGGCGTCCTGCGCCACCTTCCTGAACTGCGTCGAGGGGACCTGTCGGCTCCCTGCGGACCTGGGCGAGACCTGCAACGCGACCTCCATCACGCAGTGCAAGGTCGACCTCTACTGCAACAAGGCCGACTCGGCGGATGGGGTGTGCCGGGAGCGGGGGACCGAGGGGCAGGCGTGCACTGCGGCCAGCCTGTGCATGACTCCTCTCGCGTGCAGTGGAGGGAAGTGCACCAAGCCTGTCGGGGCCGGTCAGAGCTGCACGGAGCTCATCTGCGAGCCGGCGTACTACTGCGAGTCGAAGACGAAGGTGTGCAAGGACCGGCTGGCCGAGGGCCAGGCCTGCACCGGCATCGGATCGGAGTGCCAGCTCGACATGTCGTGCCGGGGCGGGAAGTGCACGAAGACGGCCGCCAGCGGCTGCCACTGAACTCCAGGGACGCCGGCTGAGGAACGCTGACCGTCGGGGCAGCTGGGCGAGTGGGCTATGCTCGCCCGGCGAGGCTCCATGGCTCCCCTGCTTCTCTGCATCGTCCTCTCTGCCGCGCCGTCGCCCGCTCCGAACCCGTACCTGGAGGAGGCCAAGCAGCTCTACCAGGACCTGGAGTACGAGCGGGCCCTGGAGGCACTGAAGCGGGCCCTCTCCTCGCCTGGGACGCGGTCGCCCGACCTCGCGGAGATCCACGTCCTGCGCGGGCTCTGCCACCTGCAGCTCGGGCGCGACGAGAGCGGCCGGGGCGCCTTCCGGGCCGCCCTGCTCGCCTCGCCACAGGCGCAGCTCCCCCCGCTCACCAGCCCCAAGATCCGCGCGGTCTTCGAGGCCGAGCGCAAGGCGCTCCCTCCCCCACCAACCGTGAGTCCACCGACGCCCGTCGCTCCCCAGGCCCTCCCGGTCGCGCCACTCCCGACCGATCCTCCTCCGGTGGAGCCAGCCCACGTGCGCTGGCCCGCGTTCGCGACCCTGGGCCTCGCCGTCGCCGTGGCCTGCGTGGGCGGGGTCTTCGGGTCCCTCGCGCAGGACCTCTCGCACGAGGCCGACCGTGCCCCCTTCGCGGACGACCACCTGCGGCTCAGCCAGAAGGCCCAGGAGCGGGCCTCCCTCGCCAACGGGCTCTTCGGCGCCGCGGCGGGGCTGACGGTGGTGGGCGGGGTGTTCTTCTTCGTTTTCTGAGCCCGCCTGCGACTTCTGGCGGGCTCGAGCGTTCTTGAGGCGAGTCATGTCCACCTCCCACCGGCTCCTCCTGTACTACTACCGCTCGAAAGCTTCTCGGGGCGGGAGGATTTGTAGTGCACCGCAGCAACCGGCCGGCGGGTCGTGAGGCCTGCTCTCGACCCTCAACTGTCGACTGTCGACCGCGGCTCCGCCGCTGGATGGTCGGCACGAGCACTTCGGTTGCGGCGGAGCCGCGCTGCGGTCCTGCCTCGCGGCCGCTGCCTGCTTCGTCCCCGAGGGCGCGCCGGAAGGCCGAGCCTGCAATGACGAGCATCCGTGCCCCACCGGACTCCAGTGCCTGGCCCAGCGCTGCTACGCCGCCACCGCGCCGGTCGCCCTGGGCCCGGCGGCGACGACCTACCAGGCCGAGCAGTGGAGCGTGGTCGAGGGGGCGTACCGCGCGGTGAACAACGTCTTCGGGACCAACGGCCTCCCTGCCGGCTGGTCGCAGCAGGTGGGACTCTCCGCACCGGATGCCCAGGGCCGGGTCGCCGCGCGGCTGTCGTGGAACTTCCCCCAGACGCTGCCGGGGAAGGAGGTCCTCGCCTTCCCCGAGGTGACGTTCGGCCGCACCGCCGGGTTCGCTCCGGCCGGCGGGGCGTCGCTCCCCCGTCAGCTCTCGTCCCTCACCCGGCTCACCACCCGCCATGGACCGATCGGCGGCGAGGCGAAGGGCGAGGGCCAGCTCGCCTACGACCTCTGGTTCACGAGCTCCCCGACGTCGATGGCCATCGCCCAGCGGCGGCTGGAGGTGATGCTCCCGGTGCTCCCCGTCGGCGGCTACGGCATCCCCAACAGCGGTCCCGCCGCGGAGGGCCGCGAGGGGCAGGGAGGCACCGGGCGAAACCCCACCGGCTACGTCGAGCGCGCGACGCTGGGGGGCGCGATCTACGACGTCTTCTACTGGCCGCCCGGCACCAACGGCATCGCCTGGGGTTTCGTGGTGCTCGAGCCGCTCGAGTTCCCCGGCGAGGCGGGCGGGGTGACCGAGTGGCGGCCTCTCTTCGACTACATGCTCGCCAAGGGCTTCGTGGAGGGGGCGGACCACCTCGCGGACGTCGAGTTGGGGATGCAGGTGGTGCTCGGCTCGGGGGACCTCACGGTCCACGGCTTCGCGGTGGAGGCGGAGTGAACGCGCCCGCAAAGCCGATCGCCGCGGCGCTGGCCCGTGCACGGGAGGCCTGGCCCCGGCTGGTCTGGGACGAGGCAGTGCTCGCCTCCCTCCTCGAGGCCCTGGGCCCCGCGCTGGAGCAGGCGGACGTCCCGGGGCTGGCGCTGGTGCAGGCGTGCCTCGCCGGGGACGCCGTGGCCATCGCCGAGTTCGACCGGATTCTGCAGGAAGGGGTGCGAGTCGCCCTCTCGCGGCGTACGGCCTCGCGCCACGAGGTCGACGAGGTGACGCAGCGGCTGCGGCTGGCGATCTTCGCGCCACAGGGGAAGCGCTCGCGGCTTCAGTACTACTCCGGGCGCGGCGCGCTGCACGGCTGGGTGCGGGCGCTGGCGGCCCAGGACTTCGTGACCTACAAGCGCCGCGAAGGGCCCTGGGAGCCGCGCGAGGCGCTGACCGAGGCCTTCCTCGACGCCGCGACCTCGCCGGAGGTGAAGTGGGTCCGCGAGGAGGCGCTGCAGGCGTTCCGGGCGGCGCTGGAGGAGGCCCTCGGCGCGCTCACCGACCGCGAGCGCACGGTGCTCAAGCTGAGCGCGCTGGACGGGCTGTCCATCGACGACATCGGCCGGATGTACCAGACCCACCGCTCCACCGCCGCCCGCTGGCTCGCCCGCGCGCGCGAGCAGGTGGACGCCCGGGTGCGCGCGAGCCTGGTGCGCGCGCTGGGCCCGTCCGCGGCGGACCTGGGCAGCCTGCTCCGGGTCGAGGGCGAGCCGGTGACCCTCGAGCGGCTGCTCTCTCCAAGGCGTCCCTAGGTCATCGTGTCCCTCTCGCCCTGCCCCACCGACGAGGTGCTCGCCGACCTGGGGCTGGGAGTGCTCGCAGAGCCGGAGTTGGGCCGCGTCCTCGTCCATCTCGACGGCTGCGCAGACTGCCGCGAGCGTGCCGCGGCTGCTGCCGCTGCGGTGCGGGGGGAAGAGGAGCCTGCCTCGGAGCGACCGACGCGGCCCTCGGAGCCGGTGCGCGCGGGAAACGCCGCGGGCCTCGAGCCCGGGACCAGGCTGGGACGCTACCGGGTGACGGGAGTACTGGGGAGCGGCGGGATGGGGCTGGTCCTGCGCGCGCACGACCCGCAGCTGCAGCGCGACGTGGCGCTCAAGGTGATGCATCCCCAGGGCGGGAGCGGCTTGCCGTCGATGGAGCTGCTGCTCGAGGAGGCCCGGGCCGCGGGGAAGCTGGTGCACCCCAACCTGGTGACGGTCTTCGACGTGGGCGTCGACCGCGGCCACGCGTTCGTGGCCATGCAGCTCGTGGAGGGCCCGACGCTCACCCGCTGGCTTCGGGAGCGGCGGCCCTCGCTCTTGGAGATCCTGGCGGTGTTCACCGCAGCGGGGGAGGGGCTGGCGGCTGCGCAC
>CAZAIE010000695.1:0-4587 GCA_964485035.1 uncultured Myxococcaceae bacterium
CCAGCCCCGCGCCTCGCCGCCCGATCGCCCTGGTCGGAGCGCTCGCGCTGGCCGTTTGCGTCCTCTCGTGTGGTGAAGACCGCATCGTGAAGACGCTCCCTCCCGGCTTCCGCCAGGACGTGTTCGCCCAGGACGCGGCCTCGCGCATCGACGTCCTCTGGGTCATCGACAACTCGGCCTCGATGAAGCCGCACCAGGACGAGCTGGCCACCAGCCTCACCCGCTTCATGGAGCTGTTCGATCGCGGTCTCATCGACTACCGCATCGCGGTCACCACCACCGACGTGCTCACCGACCAGGGCCAGTTCATCGGCAACCCGGCCATCGTCGAACCGTCCCTGGGCGACCCGGTCGCCGCCTTCCAGAAGAACGTGAAGGTGGGCACCGGCGGGAAGGGCCACGAGGAGGCGTTCGAGGCCGCGCGGCTGGCCATCGTGCGCGAGCAGGCCAACGCTGCAGCCGTACGCGCTGCCCGCCTCGACTGCGTCGCGAAGTGCCCCGACGGGCCCACCGAGCGCTGCAGCAGCGACTGCGCCTCCCGGCACATGCCGCGCTTCATGCGCCCCGACGCACACCTCTACGTGGTCTTCGTCAGCGACGAGGAGGAGCAGAGCTTCGGCGACGTGCGCTACTTCCAGCGGCTCTTCGAGGGCGCGCTGGGCGTGGGCAACGAGGGCGCGGTCAGCGTCGCGGTGATCTGCGGCGACGTCCCCAGCGCCCCCTGCGCGAGCGAGCCCGGCGCCCGCTACGTCGCGCTCGCCCAGGCCATGGACGGCATCGTCGGGTCCATCTGCGACTCGACCTTCGACAAGCAGCTCGAGCGCATCGCCCTGGACGCCGCCAGCCTCAAGCGCAAGTTCGGCCTCGCCCGCAAGCCCGACCCGGAGACGCTGGAGCTGGTCGTCAAGTACCGCTGCGACACTCCCCGCGCGCAGATGGGCCGCTGCGAGTCGGAGCAGAACGACTGCGCCGGTCAGCCGCCCGAGGCCCAGGCGCTGCTCTGCGTCCCGCCGCGCGGCGAGGTCAACGGCTGGACGCTGGAGGCGTCGACGAACTCCCTCTTCTTCGCCGGCGACTCCGCGCCCGGCCTGCGCAGCGTCCTGGTGGTCAGCTACCAGGAGGAGAGGTAGCGATGGCCCGGCTGCTCCTCCTCGTGCTCGCCGGTCTCTTCGCCGCGGCCTGCTCGGACCCGGAGACGGTGCAGGCGCGCCCCCAGCTCGAGGTCGGCGAGGCGGAGGTGGGCTTCGGCGACGTCCCGGTGCTCAACCGCGCCACCCATTCGCTCGAGGTCCGCAACGTCGGCCGTGCCCCGCTCACCTTCGGCTCGGTGTTGGTCCAGGAGGCGGGCACGCCCTTCACGGTCGTGTCTGCGCCCGAAACCCTGGAGGCGGGCACGGTGGGGGTGGTGGAGCTCGCGTTCCTGCCCAACCGCCTCGCCTCGTTCGCCGCGACCCTGGTCCTCTCGAGTGACGATCTCGACCGGCCCACGGTCGAGGTCCCGCTCTCGGGGCGCGGGTTCACCGTCGCGAAGATGGAGAACGACCCCGTGCTCGACTTCGGGACGGTGTGCGAGGGCGCCGAGCTGGTCCGCAGCGTGAAGATCCGCTCGACGGGGACGGCCGACCTGGTGCTCGAGGGCGTGGGCTTCGGGGAGGGCACCGACCCGGCGTTCCAGTTCGTTTCCTCCACACGCACGCCGGCGACCGTGGCGAAGGGCACGGAGATCACCCTGACGCTGCGGTTCTCCCCCTCGGCGAAGACTCCCGAGCGGCCGGGGGGCGCCATCGTCCTCACCGGGACGGACCCCGAGCGGCGCACCGTGTCCATCGCGCTCTCGGCGAGGGTGAACCGCGCGCCCCGCGTGTCCATCGCCGAGGTGCTCACTTCCGCTCCCGGCGCCACGGTGCCGCTCGAGGGCTCGGCGACCGATCCGGAACAGGACCTGCCGCTCACCTGGACGTGGGCGATGAAGAGCTCGCCGCTTGGCTCGCGCACCCAGCCCAGCCCGCTGGACCAGCCGCGGACTTCGCTCGCGCTCGACCTGCCTGGAAACTACCGGCTCGCGCTGACGGCCCGGGACTCGGTCGGCTGCCTCTCCGCTCCTGCGACGGTGGAGGTGCTCGCCAAGCCCGCGCAGCAGCTCCTGGTGGAGCTGGTGTGGAGCAACCTCGACGCCGACCTCGACCTGCACATGGTCCCCGAGGGGAGCGTCTTCTTCGGCGCGGACGACTGCTTCTTCCAGGACGCGCACCTCGCGCCCGACTGGGGCGTGAAGGGCGACTCTGCCGATGACCCGCGGCTGGAGCGCGACGCACTCACCGGGTACGGCCCCGAGCAGATCGGCTACGCGAAGCCGGCCAAGGGCCGCTACGGCGTGATGGTCCACTACTACAACGACCATCGCGCCCGGGACCCCGTGACCGAGGCGACGGTGCGCGTCTACGAGTTCGGGGTGGTGAAGGCCGAGCGACGCCAGACGCTGAAGACGGAGGGGAGCCGGTGGATGGCGCTGTGGATCGACTGGCCGAGCGGGGAGGTGACCCCGGTGGACCAGGTGCAGTGATGCGCGCCCGCCTGCCGATGCTGGCCCTCGTCCTCGCCGCGACCGGTGGTGCGTGCTCGAAGGACCAGGCCCCGGCAGCTCCCGATGCGGCCATCGAGTGCGCGTCCCGCGCGGAGTGCACGGCCAAGGGTGCTGGGCTCGTGTGCTCTGCGACGGGGCAGTGCGTGGGCTGCGCGAGCGACGGCCAGTGCGAGCTGCGCGAGCGCTGCGATTCCCAGAAGGCCCGCTGCGTCTTCAAGCCGGGGTGGGGCGCGAGCTGCGCAAAGAACGACGAGTGCCAGGCCGGGCAGCTCTGCGTGCAGGGACTCTGCGTTGCCGAGAAGGACGCGACGCTCTGCGTCCAGGGCACGTGCCTCGCGGCGGGCCAGCGCTGCAACCGCGGCAACGGGGTGTGCGAGGAGGACGTGGGCTGCTTGCGCGACGCGGACTGCGCCGAGTCGGAGCTGTGCAACGTCCCCACCAACGCCTGCGTCGAGCGCTGCACCGCGGAAACGAAGGCCGAGGTCTGCGAGGCCGGGCAGCTCTGCCTCGAGAACCGCTGCACCGATTGCGGGACCGACGCGGACTGCCCCGGCGGGATGGTCTGCGACAAGGGACGTCTGGGGTGCGTCGTGGACGGCAGCCGCCGCTGTCTGTCGGATCGCGACTGCGCGGCGGGGTTCACCTGCGATCGTGCGGCGGGCTTCTGCACCTCGAAGGTCCCCCCATGCCTCTCCAACGACGACTGCCTCGCGGGCGAGCGCTGCGATCTCGCCTCGGGCAAGTGCCTGGTCCGCGCCTGTCAGCCGGATCGCTACGAGCCCAACGGCTCGGCCACGGAGGCGCGCGGACTCACGGCCGGGGACTTCGCGGGGATGACGCTCTGCGACGGGGAGCAGGACTGGTACTCGGTGAAGCTCACCCGCGGCGACCGGCTGGACGTGTTCGTGGACGCCGACCCGCTGCTCCACGACCGGTTCCACTCGCGCATCGTCGACGGCCAGGGGCGCATCCTCGCCGAGGGCGGGCTCGCGGTGGAGCGCACGGTCTCGGAGGACGGGACCTACTTCTTGCGGTTCGAGTCCGACGACGCCTTCGTGGTGTACGGCCTGCGGCTGGCCATCGCCCGGGGGACGCCCTGCGACGACGATCGCTTCGAGCCGAACCAGACCTTCGCCGCCGCGGCCTCGCTCCACGCCCAGGGCGACTACGACAAGCTGACGGTCTGCGGACGGGACCAGGACTGGTTCCGGCTCGACGTGCCGGCGGAGAAGGGCGTGCGTGTGGAGCTGCACTACGTCCCCTCCGAGGGCGCGGCGGACCTCGCCGTCTGGACGAGCGACGGGGTGAAGCTGCTGGCGAAGAACGACGCCACCGGGCCGGTGGAGAGCGTCGTGGTCCCTGCCTCCGAGATCGCGGACGGGCAGGTGCTGGTGCAGGTGGCCTCGCTCGACGACCGGGCGCACGCCGAGTACTTCCTGCGCGTCGTCTACGAGTGATGGGGTGACGTCATGAGAGTCCGGCTCGCCATCCTCTTCGTGCTGCTCGCGGCGGCGTGCTCCGAGTCGCCGACCTCTCCCGATGCCTCGGTGCCCAGGCCCCCAGACGCTGCGGCCCCAGTGGACGCGGGGGGCGCAGGAGACGACGCCGGTGCGGGGCTCGACGCGTCCCGCGATGCCGGCAAGCCCGAGGTGAAGATCAAGAGCGTGCTGCCCAGCCGCGGTCCGCTCGCAGGCGGGGCCATCGTCACGATCGAGGGCGACGACTTCTACGAGGGCTTCGCCACCGGCGCGACCGACGCGAAGAAGTCCACGCGGGTCTACTTCGGGAAGAACGAGTCTGCGCAGATCGACCTCATCGACGACGGGACCATGGAGGTGCTGGTCCCGCCCAACGAGGCCGGGACGGTGGACGTCGTCGTGAAGAACCCCAACGGCACGGCGACCTGCACCGGCTGCTTCGTCTACTTCCGCGAGCTGACCTTCACCCGGCTCACCCCGGACCGCGGCGTGCTCGAGGGCGGGACGGAGGTGCTCGTCGAGGGC
>CAZAIE010000696.1:0-4586 GCA_964485035.1 uncultured Myxococcaceae bacterium
AACGGTCTTGGCCAGACGGGGGTGTACGGCATCAGGTGCGATCTCGGCCAGGGGCTCGGGCGGCGCACCGGTGGCAGGGGCCGCTTCCGGGGCGAGGGCGGGGCCCTTCGGCTCGGGGATGCCGGCGGCGGCCAGTGCGGCCAGGCGAGTGGACAGGACCTCCTGGGACACGGGTCGGTCGGCGTGGAAGCGGATGAGGATCTCGTAGCCCAAGGGGCCTCCAGTAGCGGGCGTGCGTGCTTGCCGCCCTTGGAAGGCGGCCATTATACTCGCCGCCCTTCTCTGCCCCGAGGCGCCCTGCCCCCATGCCGCTGAAACTAGGCCGCTTCGTCCTCCACGAGGTCCGCGACGCGCTCTTCGCGCAGGACGGTGGCGTGATGTTCGGCCCCGTGCCGCGCAGGGAGTGGGGTGGGCGCTACGCCCCCGACGCCGACAACCGGGTCCGGCTGACGAGCCGCTGTCTGCTGATCGAGGCGGGCGACCGTCGCATCCTCGTGGACGTTGGCATCGGCGACCGGCTGCCGGAGGAGTGCCGCAAGGCCTGCTGCGTGGACCGTACCGCCTTCGACCTCGACCGCGAGCTGGCCCGGGCCGGGACCGATCGCGCCGGGATCACCGACGTCATCCTCACCCACCTCCACTGGGAGCACTCCGGCGGCGTCAGCCGCGCGGTGGGGCAGGGCGTCTTCGAGCTGGCGTTTCCGCGGGCCACCTTCCACCTGCAGCGGCGTGCGCTGCGCTGGGCCCACCACCCCAGCGAGCGGGACTCGGCGAGCTTCCACCGCGACGACTTCGCGCTGCTCGAGCGCTCCGGCCGGATGCACCTCTGCGAGGGCGAGACCGAGCTCTTCGAGGGGCTCCAGGTGGTGGTCTCGGACGGCCACGCGGTGGGCATGCAGCTGGTCTACGTGCAGGGCGACGACACCGAGGTGATCTGCGCGAGCGACCTCTTGCCCACGGCCGGCCACATCGGCATCGCGTGGCAGATGGCGTCCGACCTGTACCCGCTGACCGGCTTGGAGGAGAAGAAGATGCTCCTCGCCCAGGCGCTGGAGTCGGGGGGCATCCTCTTCCTGCCGCACGAGCCTTCGTTCGCGGCGTGCCGGCTCTCCGAGGAGGACGGCAAGTTCGTCCCCGGGGCGCCGGTGGAGTTCTGACCGGCATGGCCGAACCCAACGTCACCGTCACCCGCCGCGGCGCCGACCGCTTCACCGCCGGCCACCCGTGGATCTACCGCTCGGACCTGGCCTCCGACCCGCGCCTGCCCGGCGGCGAGGTGGTGCGCGTCCTGGACCAGCGCGGCTGGTACCGAGGCCGGGCGTTCTACAGCTCCAAGAGCCAGATCGCCCTGCGCCTGCTCACCCGCGAGGACGAGCCCTGCGACCGGGCCTTCTTCCAGCGGCGCCTCGAGGCCGCGCGGGGGCTGCGCCTGACCACCTTCGGGGACGCCGACGCCTGGCGGCTCTCCCACGGCGAGGCCGACCTGCTCCCGGGCCTGGTGGTGGACCGCTACGGCGACTACCTGTCCGTGCAGCTGCTGTCCCAGGGCGCCGAGGCGCGCCGCGAGCTCATCCGCGACGTGCTGCAGGACCTCTTCCACCCCAAGGGCATCGTCGAGCGCAGCGACGCCAAGGTGCGCCTGCTCGAGGGCCTGGAGCAGAAGAAGGGCGTGCTCGCGGGCGAGGTGCCGGAGCGCGTCGAGTACCACGAGGGGCCGGTGCGGCTGCTGGTGGACCTGTTGGGCGGCCAGAAGACCGGGGGATTCCTCGACCAGCGCGAGAACCACCTCGCCGCCGCGGCCTACGGCTCCGGCGACGCGCTGGACTGCTTCAGCTACGTGGGCGGCTTCGCGCTGCAGCTCGCGCGGACCTGCCGCCGGGTCACCGCCGTGGAGATCAGCGACTCCATGGCCCCGCTCATCCGCGCCAACGCCGAGCGCAACGGCCTCGGGAACGTGGAGGTGGTCACCGCCAACGCCTTCGACTTCCTCAAGGCGAAGACGGAGTCCGCGGACCGCTACGACACGGTGGTGCTGGACCCGCCGGCCTTCGCGAAGAGCAAGACCGCGGTGGCGGCGGCGGAGCGCGGCTACAAGGAGATCAACCTGCGGGCGATGCAGCTCTTGCGTCCGGGGGGCATCCTCGTGGCGGCGAGCTGCTCCTTCCAGATCGACGAGGAGGCGTTCGAGGAGATCCTCCGAAGCGCCGCGGCGGACGCCCGGCGCGACGTGCAGATCATCGAGAAGCGCGGGGCAGGGCGCGACCACCCGGTGTTGGTGGGCGTGCGCGAGACCCGCTACCTGAAGTGCTTCATCCTGCGCGTGCTCTGACACGCGGCGAGCGAGCGGCCATGGCCACGACGATTGCCTACTTCATGACGTCCGACGACGAGAAGGCGTTCCTGCGCTCGGTGGAGTCGCTCGGGTTCGACGTCTACCCCGAGGCCTCCGAGCACGGCTACCGGCCCTTCCGCGCCACCGGCGACAACGCCGAGCTGTTCACCGACGAGGCCTACTACTTCGCGCTTCCCACCGCCGGCGAGCTCATCGCCCGGGAGATCCGCCGGGGACCGCACAAGGGGATGCTGGAGCTGGACGAGGTGCGCTCCCCGGTCATCCACTACGCGCGCAGCCTGATGGAGGACGGCGAGCTGCGCTCGGGCCGGCTGTGGGCCGAGCTCGAGGCCACCGGGGACCGCCAGCACCTCATGACCAAGCCCGACCTGCTCCGCTCGGTGCTGGACACCATGCGGACCTACTTCAAGAAGCACTACCGGCACTCGAAGCCCGTGGGCTACTTCATCGGGCCCAACGCCGGCCGCAAGGCGGCGCATGAGGGGCTGGTGCTGCGCGAGGCGGGCCGCAAGGGCAAGGTCATCATCCCGTTCAAGTGACGTGCCGGCGGGCCTGGACGGAGACGCCCCGGTTCACTCGCCCGTCGGCGCAGCGCCGGCGGGAAGCGCCCGCTTGCGGACCTCGAAGCGCAGCGGCTGGCCGTCCTCGTAGCGCTCCCACTTGCGCTGGTAGCGCGACTTCACCCCGGGCTCGAAGCCGACGAGCAGCCGGTCCTCGTGGGTGCGCTCCCAGCCCGGGTGGGCCTCCACGAAGCCGAGCGTCTCCTGGAAGAGGTCCCGGCGGTCGGAGACGAAGCACCACGAGGCCCCCGGGGCCAGCGCGGTGTGCATGGCCGCGACGAACCTGCGGTTCAGCACCTTGTGCACGCCATGGTTGCGCACGTACGGGTCGGGGAACTGGACGTGCAGGGCGGCCAGCGAGTCGGGGACCAGCAGCGGGTAGAGCACGTCCATCGTCGCGCGCGCGAAGCGGATGTTCCCGAGGTTCGCGGCCTCGGCCTGCTGCGCGGCGAAGTAGAGGACCTTGGTCAGCGGGTCCACGCCCAGGTAGTTGCGCTCCGGGTGCGCGGCCGCCTCGGCGCAGAGGAACTCGGCCGTCCCGCAGCCGATCTCCAGTTCCATGGGGCGGTCGCTGCCGAAGATCGCGGGGCCGGTGAGCCGCGGGAACCGCTCCGGGTGGAAGTGCAGCTCCTCCCCGCTCCAGACGAGCAGGTACTTCTCCACCGCCGCGGGTGACGGGGGGATGCGCTTGATGCTGCGGCTGAGGGCTCGGCGTCCCATGGCGGGCGAACACCTAACACAGCCCTTCGGCGCTCGTCATCGCCCACGCAGCCTGCGTGGGATACTCGGGCCATCGCGCTGGAGGGGACATGCTCACGCCACTGCTCGCCTCGCTGCTGCTCGCCGCCCCCGCCACTTCCAAGGCAGCGGTCGACCTGCTCGTGCTCGACGGCCGCACCCTCCGGTTCCGGGTGACCGACCTGCCGGGGCGGCTCGTGGCGGAGGGCATCGCCGCCGAGGATGGCCGTTGGCACTCCCTCGCGCCGGGCGCCCTGCAGCGCCACCCAGAGGGCTGGGTGGTGGTGACCGTGCCCGAGGGCGTGAGGGCCGGCACGCTCACGCTCTCGTCCGAGGGGAAGGGCCGCGCCTTCCGCTTCCAGTCCTCCCGGGTCGAACCCCGCGGCGAGCCGGGCTGGGACGCCGCGCGGCGGGCGGAGTGCCTGGCCGTCGCCGGCTACTGGTACGGCAAGCTCCGGGGCAACGACCCGGACGTCTCTGCGACGGTCTCTCTGGAGGTCGACCGCGACTGCCGCACGGTCTACGGGATGCTCAACTGGCGCAGCGCCCGCTCGGGCCAGAACGACCGCGTCCTCAAGGGAAGCTGGGACCCGAAGCGTCGCACGCTCCAGGCCGCCGACGTCCGCCTGGACCAGGACGCCCCGGCGGGCGGCTGGCGGTTCTGCGCCATCGAGTCCTACCGGCTCACCCTCTCCCCGGACGGATCCCGGCTGGACGGCGCGTACACCTCCAAGGAGTGCCGGGACGAGGCGCGGGTGGAGCTGGCGCGGCCAGAGGCTGCCCGGCCGTAACCTGGGGCATCGCAAGGCGTCTTGGGGCTCCTGGGTCTTCGACTGGAGGGTGAGAGGGGATGGGGATCCGCAGGACAGGTTTGCTGACGTTGGCGCTCTTCGCGGGGTGCAACTCCCTCCCGTTCACGCTCGGGTGGAGGTGCC
>CAZAIE010000697.1:0-4576 GCA_964485035.1 uncultured Myxococcaceae bacterium
CCGCGGTCGACAGTCGAGAGTTGAGGGTCGAGAGCAGGCCTCACGACCCGCCGGCCGCTTGCTGCGGTGCGCTACAAATCCTCCCGCCACGAGAAGCTTTCGAGCGGTAGTAGCTCAGGGCTTGTAGAGCAGCACGTCCTGGTTGGCGTCGTTCACCAGCACGAACACCTTCAGCTTCGGCGCGTAGCGGAAGCGCCCGAAGGTCCCGTTCTGGGTGCGCGGACCAGGGTCGTCCCCGCCCGTGGTCACCCGCGTCCACATCAGGCTCGCCGCGTCCAGGACCGCCACCTCCGTGCCGCCCGGCCACGCGATGAACTTGTCGAGATGAGTCGCGTAGTCGAACCCCAGCGCCTCGGGGAGCGCCGGCGACAGGCCGGTCGCGCGGGCCTCGTGCGCGTAGCCCGCGCCCAGCGCCCAGGTGTGGACCGTGGCGCCGTTGCGCGTGAGCACCAGCCGGTTGCGCACCGTGTCCACCGCCGCGGCCGCGTAGTAGCCGTCCGCGCTGCCGCCGTTGGGGACCGCGGTCCAGGTGTTGGCCACCGGGTCGTACTCCTGCAGCGCCGAGTTGCCGGCGTAGAACACGTGGCCCTTCGCGTCGACCGCGCTCGTGCCATACCCGGCGATGGGGTTCTCGGCCCGCCGCTCCCAGCGCCGCGTCCCGAAGTCGAAGGCCATCACCCGCGGCGAGCCGGCCTGGCCGCTGGGGTAGAGCCCCGCGGCGCCGAGGATGAGGAAGCGCCCGCCGGTGACCGCGAGGTTCCCGTAGGTGTGCGCGCTGCGGGGCTGCTGGTCGTCGAGCTGCGGGACGATGGCTGGGTCGTCGCACTTCGCGTACGGCAGGTAGCCGGTGGGGGTGAGCCACGCCGCGTCGATGGTGAGCGTGCTGCCCTTCGGGTACAGCCCGCACGTCTCGATGCGCTTGTCCTGGTACACCGCCGGGATCGCGGCGTTGCTGTCGGGCAGCCCGTCCAGCGGAGCCGGCAGCTCCGTCCACCGCGTCCAGGCCCGCGCGCGCACGTCGAAGCCGAAGACGTTGTTCAGGAAGCCGTCGTTGTGGCCGCCGCCGAAGACGACGAGCCGGTCGCTCTCGGGGTCGTAGGCCGCGCCGCTCCAGGCGCCGGTGACGGCGTCGCACTGGTAGTGGTTCAGGGTCTTCGGACACACGCTGGCCAGGCGCGTGTCGGTGAGCCGTCGCCAGCTGTTCTCCGGCATGGTCGCGATGATCCCCTCGACGGACCCTGCGTCGATCGACGCGGCGTCCGGCCCTGGTGCCGCGGCATCCCTCCCTGGCGACGCGGCGTCGGCGCCCACGGGACCCGCGTCCGCGCCTGGAAGACCTCCCACGTCGGCCACCGAGCCCGCGTCCAGCTCCAGGCCCGCATCCACCATCGCGGGATCACGGGCCCCCACGGTGCACCCCAGGACCAGGCTCAGCGCGGCGATCGGCAGCAGTCGGAGGGACATGACGGACTCCATCGAAGGATGCGGGGGCACATCATCGCCTCCCACGATGACCAAGCCCAGGTGACATCGCGCGCCTCCCCCAGGCACGATGGGCCTCGTGCCCTCCAAGTCCACGACCTCCTGGCTCGGTCTCGCGGTGCGCGTCTTCGGGATCGCCGTGGTGCTCGGCGGCCTCGGCTGGTTCGTCCACGAGATGAAGTGGGGCGAGCTGTGGACGGCGATGAAGGCCGCCCGGGCCTGGCCCCTGGCAGTGATGGCCGCGCTCAGCTTCGTGAACCTCTTCTGCAAGGCAGTGAGCTGGCGCGTGATGTTCGGCGCCGAGCACCCGGTGCCGGTGCTGCGCCTGTTCCGCTACACCCTGGTCGCCTTCGCGGTCTCCGCGGTGGCCCCGGCGCGCGCTGGCGAGGCGCTACGCGTCTGGCTCCTCAAGTCGCGCGACCAGGTCCCGGTGGCGCGGACGCTCGCCGTCGCGGGGGCGGAGAAGGTCCTCGACGGGGTCTCGCTGATGATGCTGGTGGGCCCTCTGCCCTGGCTCGTACCCCAGCTCCCGGCCTGGGTCGCGAACTCCCTCGCGGTCGTCGCGGCGGTCTCGGTGGCCTGCGTCGTGGTGCTGGCCGTGGCCTCGGGCTTCGTGCGCGAGCCGCAGAGCTTCCTCGCGCGCTTCGTGGCCGGGTTCGCCATGCTCCGCAGCGCCCGCGTCTCCGGGCTCGCGCTGCTGGTGCTCTTCGCCTCGTGGATCGCCGACCTGGCGCAGCTCTGGCTCGTGTTCTGGGCGGTGGGCGTGGAGCTGCCGCTGGCGGCGGGCCTGCTGGTGCTGTTCACCCTCAACTTCGCGGTGATGCTGCCCTCGACCCCGGGGCAGGTGGGCGCGCTGGAGCTGGGCGCACTCGCGGGCCTGGAGGTGCTGGGCGTCCCGCGCGAGCAGGGCCTCGCCTGCGCGCTGCTCTACCACGCCGCCCAGGTGCTGCCGCTGCTGGCCGTGGGCGTCCTGGACCTGCGCCTCGTGCTCGAGGCGCGGCGCAGCGCGCGCGAGACGCCGGCGGGGTGAGGCCGCCCGGCCCCGGCGGAAAATGCCCAGCGGTTTCGCGGTTATGTCCCGTCAATCCGGTGACGAAGAGGAGTGGGGACGCAGAAGGAAAGCAGGGCGGACGGGTTGTCGGGAGGTCCGGCAGGCCACCGCCTCCGTACACGGTGCACGAGCCCCGCCCCAGGGCTCGCGACGCCCTTCACTCGAGCGATCGAGAGGAAGGAGCGCGTCATGACGACGGTCAGTTCGGTCAAGGCAGGCAACGCGGTTCCCACCAACGACGTCCAGGGAAAGGTGCGCACGCTGCGCAGGCAGCTGCAGCAGCTCGAGCAGCGCATCACGCAGATGTCGCAGCAGCCCGGGGCGGATCCGAGGGAGATCGCCACCTACCAGTCCCAGCTGGTGATGGCCCAGGCCACGCTGCAGCGGATGCAGCAGGCCTCCCGACAGCAGCGTTCCGAGGCTCCGGACCCGGCGAGCGCGCGCAACCGCATCGACGTGGTGGCGTAGTCCCGCGGCCCGGCGTCAGCGTCTGCGCCGTGGCCGCGGCGAAGGTGGGGGCTCGTCGAACCAGCCCAGCAGCTCTGCGCCCCAGCGCGCGGCGAGGCCGCGCACCGAGGCCTCGTACCCGGCGGCAGTCTGCGCCGGCAGGTCACCGTACTGCGCATCCGGCGGCTCGACCGTCCGGCTGCGCGTGTAGTCCGTGGCGCCGGGGTCCCCTGGCGCGTGGCGCAGCCATGTCCGCAGCACCGTCTCCTCGAAGGGATGGACCAGCTCGAGGTAGACCTCGCGGGCCCCCGACGCGGGCGCGGCCCGGAAGCACCGCCGACCAATCAGCTCCATCCCCGCGGGCAGGGCCACCGGGAGCAGGCCGCTCCCGCGCAGCACCGGCGCGAGCACCCGGTCGATGACCCCGCCGGGGTCGAACCCGCGCGCCTCGGGATACCGCCGGTGGAAGATGGCCGCGAAACCACCCTCCAGGCAGGTCCGGACGCGCTCGTCGAGGTGCTCGGGGTCACCGGCCACCACCAGGACCACGCCTCCGGCCCGGACAACCTCGAGCCGGACCTCGCGCTCCTCGCGCGCCCACGCCTCCAGGTCCTCGGCGGGGAAGAAGGGGAGCAGCCGCGGGCCGATCACCGTGAGCCAGCCCACCGTCTCCAAATGCGAGAGGGCCTCGACCGTCACCAGACGCGAGCCGCCGCCGACCACGAAGGGGACGCGGCCCTCGGTCACCTGGCCGCTCGCGACGAGGTCCGCCACGAACTCGACGAACCGCCCTCCCCAGCCCGGCTCGCGGGGCACCGTCACGCGCAGCTCCAGGCACCGTCCGTCCTTGAAGACCCGCAGCTCGTGCTGCCCCGCCGCCCCCTCCGGGTAGAGACAGACCGAGTGCGGGCGCTTCTTCGCGAAGGTCGTGCGTACGAACGCCGCCGCGTCTTCCGCGAGCGGGCGGTGAGCGCCGTAGTCGACGACGCAGGCCGTCGGAGCCAGGCCGACAGGAGGACGACGGACCAGGTCGAGCACCCGCTCGAGCCCGGCGCCCACGGCCAGCCCCTCCCCCGAGAGCGACAGCGTCAGCGGCGCGCCCGAGAAGCGGACCTTCCTCACCCGTCGCCAGGGGACCTCGATCTCCGCGTCGGGGAAGCGGCCCAGGGCCACCTCCGCGGCGGCGAGCTCGGGCTCCGACCAGTTGCAGGCGTCATGCGGGGGGACCCGGAGCCAGGTGAGGGCGCCCTCCGGGAGCGACCTCAGGGTCTTGAAGAAGGTGGGCGCCTCGGGGACCGTCTTGTCGCCACGGGCCTCGAGCCGGGTCCAGCGGCCTTGCGAGTCGCGGCGCAGCACGAACTCCCAGCAGCCCCTGCCCCGCAAGAGCCGCTCCGCGCACGCCAACTCGGCCAGCGGCAGCTCCCGGTCCGCCACCTCGCGGACCAGCGCCCCCAGCGGCCACTCCCAGCCACGCAGCGTCAGCCGGGTGAGCCCCTGGACGAGCCGCGAGTCGAGGAGCCAGTCCAGCCCGCCGAGCGGCCCCTCCACCCCAAGCCGGCGCAGGCCCGGCAGGCCGGCGCCGGCTTGGGGTGGAGG
>CAZAIE010000698.1:0-4576 GCA_964485035.1 uncultured Myxococcaceae bacterium
ACGTCGAGGTGCGCAAGGGGATCATCGAGGACCTGCCGGTGGAGAGCGGCAGCGTGGACTGGGTGATCTCCAACTGCGTGATCAACCTGTCGCCGGAGAAGGCGCGGGTCTTCGAGGAGATCGCGCGGGTGCTCAAGCCCGGAGGCGAGCTGCTCATCTCGGACATCGTGGCCGAGCGGATGCCGGCAAAGCTGAAGGACGACGAGCGGCTCTACGCGTCGTGCATCGCCGGGGCGATCAGCGAGAAGAAGTACCTCGCGGGGCTCGCCTCGGCCGGGCTCGAGGACCTGGAAGTCCGCGACCGCCTGGTCTACGACGCGAGCCAGCTCGAGGCGTTCTTCGTCTCGGAGATGCCGGAGGGCGAAGGGTGCTGCGGCGGCGGCTGCGGGTGCGGCGTCGCCGCGGACGACCTCAGGCCGATCGCCCGGAAGATGGTGGGGCGCATCTGGAGCGCCAAGGTCTACGGCCGCAAGGTGGGGTGAGCGGTCAGGCGTCGGTGGTGAACAGCACGGCCCGTCCTGCTTTCGCGGCTCGGGCAAAGAAGCCGCGCAGCCCGACCAGGTTCTCCCAGGTGTACCGGAAGTCCTCGTCGCTCATGCAGCTCCGGTAGCTCGTCCTGCGCAGGGTGGCGTACCGCGCGTGTAGCCAGGGCTCGGTGACCTCGAGCAGCGCGGCGCCGGCGAGGCGGACCTGGGCAGGCTGGACGAGGCAGGCGGTGTAGTCCTCGCCCGCGTCCAGCGGCTCGCCGCCGAGGACGGCGTAGGCGAGCGGGAAGGGCCCCTTGGCGTAGAGCAGCTTCCCGTCGGTGAGGCAGCGGTGGATGGCCTCCCAGGCCTTGTCGCTCTGGTATGCCCACCGGCCCTTGGCGAGGTAGCGCTCCTCCAGGTCCCCGGTGAGGAACTCCACCAGGTCATCTGGGTCGTCGAACGTCTGGACTGTGGCGAGGTCGGCCTTGGTGAGCGCGAAGTGGACGCCGAGGCTCATCGGCCTGCTCGGCGACCCGTGAAGCTCCTGCGGCGGAGGGCAACGAGCGCGAGGAGGGGCGCCCACGCCAGCCCCGCGCCCGTGGTCGAGCAGCCACACCCCTGCTTGCAGGGCTCCCCTCGCGTCGGAGACGCTCACCATCAGGGTCCACAAGGAACTGCCGTTCGCCTCAGGGGCGCGCCTGGGCACCGAGGCCGAAGCGACCTTTCGACCTGCGGAGTGGGACGGGCGCTGGAGCGTGGGCGGTGGCCCTCGTTCCAGTCGAGGAGCCAGGAGACACCGTCCCGGACCTGGGAACTCGGCGCAGGGATGATTTCGAAATGGCCGGCTGTGGTCTCCTTGGCGAGTTCCTCCGAGAAGAACACCCAGGCGCGGTCGACTCGACTGTCGGTCCCTCCGGAGAGCTGGCAGCTGACTGCAAGGAGTTTGGGATCGGGACCGACAGTGAAGGACGTGATCCCCGCGCGCATCACGGTCTCTCCCCCACATTGGGAGGTTCCGACCTCGAGCCCGAGATCAAGGCGGTACTGCCCGGGAGAGAGGGCAGCCCGCGGAGTGAGGACATACGTCTTCCTGTCGCCGGAGGTGGTGGGCCCGGCGATCGCAATGTCGACTTCAGCGTCGTCCGGAGCCAGCAACCGAGGGGTGGGCTCGGGACACTGGGTCAACGAGAACTCGACGGAGGTGGACGGCGAAACGTTGGTCGCGCCATGCCGCGGGGTGCGAAGCAGGAGGCTGCAGTGGTCCGAGGTAAGTGCCGAGGCGGGCGAGGCGACCAGGGCCGTCAACAGGAACAATGGCAAGCGCTTCATTCCACCTCCCGACGGAGCACGATGCCGTGGTCCGCAACAGATCGGGCTGAGAGAGACGCAGTGAGCGGCAGACATACACCACCAGAGTGTTGCGTGTCCGCCTCTCAGTTCGACTCTCCGCGCCCTGGAGGATCCGCTACCCTGCAAGTCGTTCCTGGGAGGCGCCGATGCGACTGCTCCTGTTGCTGAGCCTGCTTGGTGCCGCCCCCGCGGGCTCTGCGTCCCCGAAAGCGGTGGACGACGCCACGCTGCGCTCCCTGGCCAAGGGCGTGCGCTACCTCCGGGAGGAGCGTGCCTCCCGCGTCGTGGAGATCAAGCGGAGTGGCGTGGACGAGGCCAGGGTCCTGCGACGGCTGGAGGTCCTCGTGGCGGCGTGCCTCGCGGCGGAGGAGTGCACGCACGTGGACGACGAGGCGGCGGACCTGCTCGGCCTCATCGAGGAGATCGGCACGGAGCGCTCCTTCCCGCTGCTCACCCGCCTCGAGGCGCACGGGGTCAGTTCCGGCACCTACGCCCGCGAGGTGGTCCTCGAGCGGCTGATGGTGCTGGCCACGGCGAAGACCCCCTGCGCCCCGCCCTCTGCGGAGAGGGTCGCCGCCGAGAGGGCCCGCCTCGCGGACTTTCCGGCGGTGGCCTTGCGGGATGGTGCGTACCACGCGCGTCAGCCCACCCCTGCCGAGATGGACGACCTTGCCTACCTCTATGCCTCCATCGGTGCGGGCAACGATCTGCCGAAGGCGGAGCCCCGTGAGTTCCGGCCGTTCGCCCGTCGGGGTGCAGAGCGGACCCCCGAGAACCTCGAGCGGGACCGGCTCTTCGAGCAGCTCCGTGCCGGCCGCGCCGCGGGGGACATCGAGAAGGTCGCCGCGAGCGCCCGCGCCTACCTCGCGAGCCTGGGCTACCCCGGAGAGATCCGAGTGCACGAGGACGACGCCGGTCAGTTCCACGGCCCGCGTGCCGACCTCGTCATCCGTCACCTCCGGCTCGCGGCCGAGCAGCTCGGCCAGCTCGACGAGGCGCTGCGTCTCCACTCCTGGCACGTCCACCACGGGGGCTGCGGGAACCACGGGGTGGCGATGTCCACCGAGGCGCAGCAGGGGCGCATCCGGCTGGAGGAGCGGCTGCACGGCTGCGCCGCCATCGTCGCCGACCGGTTGCAGGCGCCCCCGAGCGGCGGTCTCCGCCGTCCGACGCCGTACGGGACCGAGCGTCTCACCGCGGCGGGGTTCGACGTGCTGCGGCTGTACCGCGGCGCGCTGGTGACGCTGTTCCGTGGCGCCGTCTCCCCCGAGGTCTTCGCCTCGTTGCCGGACGAGGGGCCGGGGGCGCAGGCCCGGTGGAAGGCGAAGGGCGTAGAGGATTGGGCAAGCCGCCTGAACGCGGTCGAGGGCTACGCGGACGAGGGCCAGCGCGCGGCGCTCCCGAAGCTGCTGGAGCTCGTGGCCTCGGGGTCCGGCGAGGCGCTGCGCACGCTCGGGAAGCTGGCGGGGCGTGAGCCGGAAGACCCTTGCCTCGGGCGCGAGCCGGTCTACTACCCGGAGCGGTACCGGCTCGTCCGTCCCCTCGGCATGAAGTGCGCGACCCAGCTCACGCCTGACGAGGCGGCGGCCCTCGCGCGCAAGCTCCTCCCCCTGGCGCAGAGCGGGGAACCGAACGATCGCTCCACCGCCATCGAGGTCATCGGTGAGATCGGGAGCCCGGCGGTGACCGCGGAGCTGAAGGCGCTCCTCGACGACCCGGCCCAGGGCCGCGAGCACTGCGCGTTGGACCCCGAGACGGGGAGCTACACGAGGTGCACCCGGTACTACGTGGTCCGCTCTGCGGCGGCGGCGGCACTCGAGCAGATCGAGCGGCGCGAGGCCTCGTGGGAGAAGCAGCGCGCCGAGAAGAAGCTCAGCCCGCGCTGAGCATCGCGCGCGCACCGGACGAGACCCGGTTCCCAGGCCGGCTGGCCTCGCGGAACTCCTTCCAGGTCCTGTCGTGGTAGAACCCACGCCATTCCATCCCGTCCGATCGGAGACCCCATGAGCCGGCTTGCCCTCGCCCTCGGCCTGATGCTGGTCCTCGTCGCCTGTCCCTCTGACCCTCCGGTCGTCGTCGCCGACGCAGCCGTCTGCACCAAGCCGTGCAGCAGCCGCTGCCGCACGGCCGGCGAGTTCTGCGGCCCGGGAAACAAGTGCCTCAAGCACGGCACCTGCGTGCCCGACTGCGCGAAGAAGACGTGCGGCGACGACGGCTGCGGCGGGACGTGCCCACCGGACTGCCAGAGCGGGCAGATCTGCAACGACCTGGGCCAGTGCGAGACCTGCACTCCCAGCTGCGGCGGCAAGGAGTGCGGCCCCGACGGCTGTGGCGGCACCTGCGCCCCCAACAACTGCGGCGCGGGGAAGCGGTGCCAGGCGGGCGTCTGCGTCGCCTGCGTGCCCAACTGCACCGGCAGGGAGTGCGGCCCCGATGGCTGCGGCGGCACCTGCGCGCCCAACAGCTGCGGGGCGGGGCGCCAGTGTGACGCCGCCACCGGCCGCTGCGCCTGCGCCCCCAACTGCAGCGGGAAGGTCTGCGGCGAGGACGGCTGCGGCGGGCAGTGTGCCCCCGGCTGCGGTGTCGGCGAGGGCTGCGCGGGCGGCCAGTGCCAGGCCTGCACTCCGACCTGCTCGGGCAGGTCCTGCGGCCCCGACGGCTGCGGCGGGCAGTGCGGCCCCGGCTGCGGCGCCGGCCAGAGGTGCGAGGGGGGGCAGTGCGTGACCTGCGTCCCGAGCTGCGCCGGGAAGGTCTGCGGC
>CAZAIE010000699.1:0-4576 GCA_964485035.1 uncultured Myxococcaceae bacterium
GGCTCGCCGCGGGCGTGCGCTACCAGGACGTGGTGGTGGCCGGGGCGCTGGGGCTGGGACTGCTGCTCGCCTCCGAGCGTCGCGTGCGCCTGGCTGTGGCCTATGTGGCAGGCGTGGCGGCGCCGCTCGCCGCTTCGAGCCTGCTGAACCACCTGCGCCTGGGGACCTGGAACCCGCTCACCAAGGGGACCCCCGGTTACCTCTCGCTCGCGGACGGCGCCGATGCTCCGCGCGAGGCGCTGGGGGTGCTCCTGGGGCGGGTCGTCGACATGGCCCGCTACCCGCCGTTCCCGCCTGCCGAGGCGCTGCGCAACCCGTGGGCGAGCCGGGACCCGGTGACCGACGCGTTCCTGGTCGCGCCTGGGGCGCTCAAGAAGAGCCTCCTGCAGTCCTCGCCGTGGATGCTCCTGGCCTTCGTGTTCCTGGGAGTCGCGTTGGTGGCCTTCCGCCGGCGCGGGGCGGTCGCCGACGAGCTGCGCTGCGCAGGGCTGGTGGTCGCGGCGCTGTTCGTGACCTTCGCCGTCGGGGGCACTGGGCGATACGACGGCCTCACCTTCAACCAGCGCTATCTCCTGGAGGTGGTGCCGTTCGTCGCACTGTCCCTGGCGCTGGGGCTCGCCGAGCGAAAGGTGCCTTGGGGAGCGCTCGTCGCCGGCACGGGGATCGCGGGGGCGCTCGGGGCCCTGGTCGCCGCCTCGGGGCTCGAGGTCCCGGTGCAGCAGGCGCTGCTCTACGTGCCGCTGGCTCTCTCGGTCGTGGCCGTGCTCGCGCTGGCGCTCCCGCGCCGGCCCTGGGCGCTGTCGCTCGCGCTCGGCGCGACGCTCGGGTGGGGCTTTTCGGTGCACGTGGGCCACGACCTGCCGGCCTCGCGGGAGGTTCGCTCGCTCCACCGGCGTGCCGCGGACGGGCTGGCGACGGTGCTCCCGCCGGGGCGGTCGGCGCTGCTCTCCTGTGGGTCGGCGAAGCTGGCGCTGGGGACTCTGCTCCTCGGGCGCGACCTGGTGGTCGTCGACCCGTGCGTCGACGGGGGCGAGGCGGCCGGGGCGACGGTCGCGGCGCTCCTGGGCGAGGGCCGGCGGGTGCTGGTGTATGCCAGCGGGATGCCGGAGCCGCTGCTCGCGCTCCTGGGCGCCCGCTTCGGGGCGAGCGAGCGCCGGGTGGACCTCGGCCCGGGCTGGGAGCCGCTGCGCGTGCTCGAGCTCGGCGGGGAGCGGTCCGGCGGGTGATATCGTCGGCACCTCTCGCGGGAGCTGGAGGCCTCATGGCAGGGGAACGCAGGGCGGTTTCGGTGAGCTTCGGCGGCGTGACCTACGCGGTCATCGTGCGCGCCGGGCCGGCGCGGGACGGCATCGAGTTCCTGACCCCGCCGGACTACTCCCAGCAGCTCGCGCTGATCAGCCACCCCGCCGGACGGGTCATCCCCGCCCACGTGCACAACAAGGTCACCCGCGAGGTGCTGCTGACGCAGGAGGTGCTGGTGCTGCGCAGCGGCCGGCTGCGGGTGGACTTCTACGACGACGCGCGCGCCTACCTGGGCAGCAAGGTGCTCGCCGGCGGCGACGTGATCCTCCTGGCCCGGGGCGGCCACGGCTTCCAGGCCCTCGAGCCGGTCGACCTCATCGAGGTCAAGCAGGGCCCCTACTCGGGCGACGTGGACAAGACGCGCTTTGCGGGCATCGAACCCGCGGCGGTGCGGATGGTGGAGGACTGATGGCCGAGCCGATCCCCGTCAACGAGCCGCTGCTCGACGGCAACGAGAAGCGCTACCTCGCAGAGTGCATCGACACCGGGTGGATCTCCTCGGACGGCCCATTCGTGAGGCGGTTCGAGGAGCAGTTCGCGGCCCGCGTCGGGCGGCGCCACGCGGTGGCGGTGGCCAACGGGACCGTGGCGCTGGACCTCGCGATGTTCGCGCTCCACCTCGAGCCGGGCGACGAGGTCATCGTCCCCACCGGGACGATCATCTCCTGCCTGGGGGCCATCGTCCGGGCCGGCGCCGTGCCGGTCCTGGTGGACTCGGACCCGGTCAGCTGGTGCATGGACGTGGGCCAGGTCGAGGCGCGCATCGGCCCGCGCACCCGGGCGATCATGCCGGTGCACACCTACGGGCTCACCGTGGACATGCCCCGCCTCATGGAGATCGCCGCGCGCCACCGGCTGCGGGTGCTGGAGGATGCGGCGCAGATGCACGGCCAGAGCTGCGCGGGGCGGCCCTGCGGCAGCTTCGGGGACCTGAGCTCTTTCAGCTTCTACGCCAACAAGGTCGTGACCTCGGGCGAGGGGGGGATGGTGGTGACCGACGACGCGGCGCTCGCCGAGCGCTGCCGCTCGGGGCGCAACCTCTGCTTCCAGGCGCGACGGTTCGTGCACGACGAGCTGGGCTTCAACTTCCGCATGACGAACCTGCAGGCCGCGGTGGGGCTGGCCCAGCTCGAGCGGCTGGACTCGTTCGTGGCGCGCAAGGTCGCGATGGGCGCGCGCTACGACGCGCTGCTCGCCGGCATCCCCGGCCTCACGCTCCCGGCGCGACGCACGCCCTGGGCCGAGAACCACTACTGGGTGTACGGCGTGCTCCTCGAGGACTCGGTGCCGTTCGACGCGCAGGAGGCGATGGCGCGCCTGGCGGCGGAGGGCGTGGGGACGCGGCCCTTCTTCTGGTGCATGCACGAGCAGCCGGTGTTCGCGCGCCAGGGGCTCTTCCGCGGGGAGCGCTACCCGGTGGCCGAGCGGCTGGCCCGGCGCGCCTTCTACCTCCCTAGCGGCCTCGCGCTGCGCCCCGAGCAGCAGGAGCGGGTGGCGGCCGCGGTCCGCAAGGTGCTCGCATGACCGTCTTCGCCGACCTCTACTCCCGCTGCTACCAGCTGCTGTACCGCGACAAGGACTACTCCGCGGAGGTGGCCTACGTGGACGGCCTCCTGCAGGGCGCGGGGGTCCTGCCCGGGCCGCTCCTGGAGCTGGGCAGCGGGACCGGCGGGCACGCGGTGGGGCTTTCGGAGCGGGGCTGGGCGGTCCACGGCGTGGAGCTGAGCCCGGGGATGCTGCAGGCGGCGCGGCGCGTGGAGGCGCCCCCGCGGGTGGTGTTCGAGCAGGGCGACGCGCGCACGGTGCGGGTGGGGCGTCGCTTCGGCGCGGTGGTCTCGCTCTTCCACGTGGTGAGCTACCAGACCACGCCCGAAGACCTCGAGGCGATGCTCGCGACCGTGCGCGAGCACCTGCACCCGGGCGGCCTGTTCCTCTTCGACTGCTGGTACGGCCCCGGCGTCCTCTCGGACCCGCCGGTGACGCGGGTGCGCCGCTGCGAGGGCGACGGCCGCGAGGTGGTGCGCGTCGCCGAGCCTCGGCTCCTGCCCAGCCTGGACTGCGTTGACGTCTGCTACGACCTCCTGCTGCTCGATCCCGTGGCGCGGACCTTCGAGCGGGCGCAGGAGGTCCACCGCATGCGCTACTTCTTCCTCCCGGCGCTGCGCGCGCTGCTGGAGGCCTCGGGGTTCACGCTGGAGTTCGGCCACGAGTGGATGACCCGGTCGGAGCCCGGCGAGCGCACCTGGTACCTCTGTGTGGGGGCGCGGCTGCGCTGAGTCAGGCGCAGCCGGCGAGGATCTCCGAGAGCCGCTGGGCGAAGGGTTGCGGCCCCCAGCCGGCCACGCGTCGCCGGCCGCGCTCGGCGAGGTCCTCCCGCAGCGCGCGATCGTCCGCCAGCCGGTGCATGGCGCGGGCGAGGGCCTCGGTGCTGCGCGGGTCGACCAGCAGGCCGGCGTCGCCCACGTGCTCGCGCAGGCCGCGTAGGTCGGAGGTGAGGAGCGGGCAGCCCAGGGTCCAGGCCTCGAGGTTGGGCAGGTTGGTGGGGCCGAAGAAGGTGGGCATCACCAGCGCCAGCGCCAGCGCGTAGAGCGGGTAGACGTCCTCGTCGGCGACGTAGCCGAGGAAGCGGACCCACGAGACGCCCAGCTCGGCAGCCAGCCGGGCGACCGCCGGCTGCTCGTGGCGCAGGCCCCCGGCGAGCACCAGGGGGACGCGCAGGCCGTGCTCGCGGTCGAGGATCGCGAGGGCGCGGATCAGGGCGGCGTGGTTCTTGTGACGCCAGAACGCGGCCGGGTAGAAGAAGAACCGCTCGGGCAGGGAGTAGCGCTCGCGGACGCGGGCCCGGGCAGCGGGGCCCGCCGCCTCGACGAGGCCCGGAGGCGGGAAGTAGGGCAGGGCGTGCACCCGCGAGGGCGCGGGCCGGTAGATGCGCAGCACGTCCTCGCGCCCCACCTCCGAGTCCGCGAGGATCGCCCGGGCCCCGGGGACCGCCCGCCGGTAGACGTACTCGCGCCGCGCCGTCTCGCCGCCGGCGGAGACCTCGGGGAACTCCGGCTGGAGCATGTGCTGGAGGTCGTGGATGGGGAAGACCGCAGGGTAGGGCCAGAGGAACGACTGCAGCGAGGGCTTCACGTAGAGCATCACGTCGCAGGGGCGGCCGAGCATCCTCAGGTGGCGCGGGAGGACCGGGAGGGAGAAGGGCAGGCCGCGGCGTGCTGCCTGCATCAGCGCTCCTTCCACGCCGAGGCGCGCCAGGTGGCCCAGTGTTTTGATC
>CAZAIE010000700.1:0-4567 GCA_964485035.1 uncultured Myxococcaceae bacterium
TCGGCTCCGTCCAGGAGCGGGAGACAGGCGTGCTGCAGGAGCAGGTGCTGCGCCATCGCGTCGGGGAGCACGCGGAACGGGTCGCGCGCCTCGGGCGGGAGGGAGAGCGCCGGGGCGACCGACTCCAGGACCACGACGAGGTCCTCCACCCCATCCGTGGAGTACGCCGGCAGCATCTCGTCGGGGTGGAGGGGAAACGGCAAGAGGAGCCTGGGCGCCAGGTCGCGGACGTAGTCGAACCACGGGCGCGAGGACAAGGGCGCCGTGGGCCCCTTGAGCGCCAGCGTCTGCCGCATCGAGAGGCCCAGCCCCTGGTCGCGGCGCACCCGGGCCTCCTCGACGATCGCCTCGTCCGCCATCCACTTCGTGAAGCGCTCGATGGCCGTCTCGACGCCGCCCGGATGCGCGAGGTCGAGCTCTGCGAAGAGGTTCTTCGGCCCCAGCGCCCCCGGCTTCGCCCAGTCGATGGGCCGGCTGTCGAGCGCGGGTGCAGGGGAGAGCTCGACCCGCCAGTCCTCCTCGCGGTCGTGGGGACGCCCCAGCGGCGCGGCTCGCGGCCAGTCGGCGAGGCACACCTCGGGCCCGTCGAAGCCGGAGACCAGGGGCCGCCACTCCTCGACCGCGGTTGCCGCCTGCTCCTCGCTCACCAGCCCCCGCTCCCGCAGGAAGCGGAGCCAGGCCGGCAACATCTCCAGCAGCAGCGCTCCCTGCCAGGGCGTCGTCCCGCCCAGCGCCTCCTCCAGCGCGCGGACGGGGAACAGGACCTGGGGCCGGGCCTTCTTCCCCTTCTTCGGCCCGCCGCGCGTGACGAGGTGCGCGTCGAGCAGACCCTTGCGGGCGCAGTCGGCCTGCGCCCAGGACACCCGCTCGGCGCGGTGCAGGTAGCCCACGAACTGCCTGAGAAGCGAGGGGTCGTCGTCGGGGAGCAGGGGCTTCGAGTCGTCGAAGTCCGCACGCATCCGCTCCGCGAAGTCCCAGACCAGGTTCCAGCTGGTCTTCGACCTGAGGAAGGGGGCGAGGTCGCCCTGCAGCAGTTCGGCACGGTCGGGCCAGCGGCCCGTGCGCTCCACGACCTGCTGGACCACGTGCAGTACCGCTTCGACGCCGGTGTCCGGCGCGATCTCCGGGGGCCTGAAGCCGATGCAGAGGAGCGAGGAGTCGGGCGCTGCGCCCTCCCAGGCTGCGCGCAGCATCCGCGCAAACAGCTCCGGGTAGCCGTAGCAGATCAGCACCTCCCCGGGGATCTCCGCGGCAGCCGGGAACTCCCCGAAGGCCCGGGCGACCCGTCCGGCCACCTCGAGCAGGTGCGCCCGATCGCCCAGCAGGATGGCGTTCTCGAGCAGGTCGGGGGCGAACCACGCCCCCTCGTCCGCCCAGAGGTCCTCGCGGCGCTGCCAGAGCTCGCGGACGACCCCCGCGAACCAACGCCGGTCCTCGGGCGTCACCAGGCCGAGCTGGAGCACCCGCACCACCTCGCCGCAGTTCGCCGGAGTGAGTTGCTCCGGGTTCTCCAGGGCCTCGCCAACCCGCAGGCGCTGCTCCTCGGGCTCCAGGTCCAACCACGCCTCGAGCCAGACGTCGGGCGCGGGCTCGGGGCCCTCGTCGAAGTCGTCGAAGGCGTGGGGGGCTTCGGCGGCAGCGGGCGTGGGCGTCAGGACGGGCTGACAGCAGCGCTTGTACTTCTTGCCGCTTCCGCAGGGGCACTTCTCGTTGGGGCTGGTCATGGACGGCTCCGTTTGAGGAGCCGCAGTCTATCCGGTCCCCGCGGACTACTCCTCGTCGTACCCGCCGCGGGGGCCGTCGTCCTCGTCGTCGTCGACCAGCTCAAGCTCCAGGTCCGCCTCGTCGATCTGGGCGTTGATGTCGCTCTTCACCATCGCGAGCGAGAGCTGGCGCCGGGCGAGGTAGCCGAACAGGGAGCCCTCCGGCTCCTCCGGGTCGACCAGCGACTCGAGCTGGGAGAAGAGGTCCACGGCCTTGGGGAAGTCGCCGCTCCGCCGGGAGAGTTCGCCCACGAGGTAGGTCGTGCGGGCCTTGTCGCCCTCCGGCACCTGCGACTGATCCAGCGCGTGCTGGAGCCGCTGCAGGGTCTCGCGCTGGCAGGCCAGCTCCAGCTGCCGGTCGCCCAGCGCGCGCGCGCACCAGGCGCCGCGCAGGAAGTAGTCGGCCGCGCCGTAGACGTCGTCCTCGCGCAGGAACTCGTAGACCCGGCCGCCCAGCAGGTAGCGCTCCCCGCCGTAGGGCTCGCGGCCCTCGGCCACGCCGCGCACCAAGTCGCCCCGGCGCACGAACCGCCGCAGGTCCTCCAGCTCGTGGTCGTCCGGGACGGGGAAGCGCGCGGGCTCCCGGTCCCCCGGACGCAGCTGGGCCTCCTCGTCCTCGTCCTCGCCCCGACGGACCCCGTACCCCTCCTTGAAGGCGGTGTAGTGGCACGACGGGCAGGAGTGGATGAGCGTCGCGAGCGGGTCGACGAACTGGTACACGGGGCGCAGGTCGGTGTCGCGGCCGACCGGGTCCTGGACCCTGGGCACCTCGGAGGAGAACTCCGTGGAGCAGAGCGGACACCGCAAGAGGAGGGTCGAGTACTCGACCTGCTTGCGTGCCCGGGACCGCTTGGCGGTCCCCCGGGTTCCCTTCCCTGCGTCGCTGCCTGCCATCTCTCGCTCGCCCCTTCGGTACTCGCTACTGGTACTCGGGAATCGTCCCCGGCCGATAGCCGGCTGGGAGCCCGGGGTCGGTGTTGGCCGCGCAGGAGAACGAGCCCGGCGAAAGCCTTCCCCAGTACCCGAACTCCCTCGCGCCGGGCGTCCCGACCTGCTGGAGCACGCCGGTGCCATCGGACTTCCAGACGACGTCCGCCAGATGCCACAGGAAGCACGGCCCGGCAATCGAGAAATCCTCCGCCGGGAGGGGGACCCGCACCGGGGCGCTCCCCTGGCGGGGCTTGATCCACACCGCCACCTCCGGCCGGGGAGGAACGACGCACCGCGCGCTCACGCACCTCGCGGGCGCGGCGCAGCCGCACGCTTCGCCCTCGCGGCAGGGCGCGGAGCCGATGCCCGGACACGTGGGGCCCAGGGCCGAGCCGGGGCGCGCGTCGGCAAAGTAGTGGACGTAGAGGCCGTAGACGCACGAGCCAGCGGCACAGGCCGGGTCGTGCTCGGGAGAGTCGAGCGTGAGGGTCTCCACGCCACCCTGGGTGCCCTGATCGTCCCGGTCGAGGCGCGGGTCGTCCTGCGTCCCCGGCGCGCCCCACTCGAAGACCTGGCCCGCGCGGGACGAGAAGCCGTTCAGGTCGCTGGCGGGGTCGAACACACAGCTCCCCCCGCAGCTCGCGCCTGGGCGGACCAGGTGGAGGTCGAGGTCGACGCCTGCCTCCTTCCAGGTGAGCTGGGCGACGAGGTCGCGCCGGGGCCAGGCGTCGAACTCCACGTCGGCGGCGCCGGTGAGCCCCGCGGGGTCGGTGACGGTCAGGCTCAGCCGGTAGTGGCCGATCGCGTCGGGCGTGAAGGTGGGCTCGGGCTGGTCTGGCTTCGCAAACCGGGCGCTGGACTCCGGCGGACGCTCCTCCACCGACCAGAGGTACGAGAGTCCCTTCCGGCCAGTCTCGGGGCTGGTGGTGCAGCGGGAGGGATCGCCGCGCGTCGCCTCGTCGGGGTGCAGGCCGGGGACGAAGTGGTCGGAGAACGGCGAGAGCGTGAGCTGGCTCGTCCGCCCCGGCTGGACTGGCGGTTGGGGACCCTCGAACGCCGGCGGGATCGAGACGGTCCCGTCCGGCCCGATGGACTCGACGATGGCGGCACAAACGACGGGGGGTTGCCCGGGCGCCAGGGCCCCCGAGAGCGCCACCTCCAGCCGCGGGTGCGCCGGGTCGTCGCTCTGCACGACCAGCACGCCGGCGTAGGAAGGCTGGGACGAGACCGGATCGAAGCGGACGTGGAGCACCTGTCCAGCGCCAGGCCCGATGGGCAGGCCAGCGACGTCGGCCACCTCCACCAGCCCGAAACCTGCCCCCTGCACCTTCACCGACTGGAGGAGCACGGGGAGCTCGCCCTCGTTGAGCAGGGTCACCGTCGGCCACTCGGGCTCGGGGCCGGTCAGCGGCCGCCGGGCGCCGAAGTCGAGCGCTGGCGGCGTCTCGGTCGCAGTCACGCCCGTGCAGGGCGCGCGGCACTCGGTGAGGAGCCTCAGCGCGGGGACGGCTCCCCGGCCCGAGAGCGCCACCCGGGCAGGAGAGGAAGGGTCCGAGGTCGCCACGAGCAGGGTCGCCCGGAAGTCGCCCACCGCCGGCGCCCGGAACGTGAGGTCCACCGCCCCGGTCTCCTCGGGACCGAGCTCCGTGGGCGTCGCGGCGACCGCGAAGGCGCCCTGGGCATCGTCCTCGAGCGTGACCGACCCGAAGGCCAGGGACACCGTGGAGGTGCTGCGGACCTCCAGCCGCTGCCCGACGACCACCCCGGGCCGCGCGCTGCCGAAGTCGACCGTCTTCCGACCGAGCTCCAGCCTCGGGTCGACCCGCTTCGTCTGGTCATCCGGACAGGCCGCGAGCAGGAGGAGCCCCACACAC
>CAZAIE010000701.1:0-4564 GCA_964485035.1 uncultured Myxococcaceae bacterium
AGCGGCGGAGCCGCGGTCGAGAGTCGAGAGTCGAGGGTCGAGAGCAGGCCTCACGACCGCCTGCTGCGGTACACCATGACTCTTCTCAGCCCGAAGAGCTCTCGAACTCAGGACCCGGCCTTGGCCACCAGCGCCTCGATGCGGACGCGGTCGGCATCGGCGAGGTCCACGAACTTCACGCCCATGGCGAAGTCCTGGGCGTTGACGATCTCGCCCTGGCAGGCCACCTCGGCCCCGTCGGGCAGCGTGAAGCGCAGCTGCACCCGCTTGCCCACCGGCTCGGGGATGGTCTTGTCGAAGTACGCGCCGCCCACCGAGAGGTTCGCGGCGCGGTGGAAGTACAGCTCGTCCCCGGCCTCCGCCTCGATCCACAGGTTCACCGGGACCCGTCGCGCGCTGCGTCGTTCGTGGCTGTCGCTCATGCCCTGGGTCAATGCCACAGCGGCCCGCGCCCGGTCAACCCTGGCCGACGGGCGGCGGCTTGCGCTCGGTGGCGCGCGCCTGGTCGCGGGCGTCGTAGGCCCGCACGATGGCCTGGACCAGCGGGTGGCGCACCACGTCCACCTCGCTGAAGGTGCAGAAGCGGATGCCCTCGACCCCGGCCAGCACGTGGCGCGCCTCTACCAGGCCGCTGCCCTGCCCCCGCGGCAGGTCCACCTGCGTCACGTCGCCGGTGACCACCGCCTTGGAGCCGAAGCCCAGCCGGGTGAGGAACATCTTCATCTGCTCGGGGGTGGTGTTCTGCGCCTCGTCGAGGATGACGAAGGAGTCATTGAGGGTGCGCCCACGCATGAAGGCCAGCGGGGCGATCTCGATGGTGCCGCGCTCCACCAGGTCCTCGATGCGATCGCTCTCGAGCATGTCGTGCAGCGCGTCGTAGAGGGGCCGCAGGTAGGGGTTCACCTTCTCCGCGATGTCCCCGGGCAAGAAGCCCAGCTTCTCGCCCGCCTCCACCGCCGGGCGCGTGAGCACGATGCGCTTCACCCGCTTCTCCACCAGCGACGCGGCGGCCATGGCCATGGCCAGGTAGGTCTTGCCGGTCCCTGCGGGCCCGATGCCGAAGACGATGTCGTGGGTGCGGATGGCCTCCACGTACCGCTTCTGCCCGAACCCCTTCGGCGCGATGGTGCGGCGGCGCGAGGAGACGAAGACCGCGTCCAGGAACACGTCCTTGAGACCGCCCGGCTCGCCGGCGGACAGCACCTTGATCGCCTGCTCGACATCCTCCGCGTAGAGGTGGTAGCCCGCGCCCAACAGGTCGTAGAGCTCGCGCAGCAGCCGCCCGGCGAAGGCCACCGCCGAGGCCTCGCCCGCGACGTAGAGGTGCGCTCCGCGGTGCCCCAGGGTCACGCCCAAGCGCCGCTCGATGAGCTTCAGGTTCTCGTTGTGGCCGCCGCAGAGCGCGCGCACCCGCGCGTCGTCGTCGAACTCCACCCGCACCGCTGGCTCCATGTCCACCTTGCCCCTTCCCCGACCCGTCACTGGAGCGGCGGGAGCACCACCCAGGTGGTCTCGCCGGTCTTGCGGTAGTAGTACGCGCCGTCCCAGGGCCGGCGCAGCTCCGCCTCGGTGAGCAGCCCGGCCGCGACCACCTCGGCCAGCGTCGAGGGGCTGCGCCCGCGCTCCAGGGTGAACACCGAGAGGGCCATCTGCACGCGGGAGAGGTGGGCCCGGCCCAGCGCGCGCCGCAGGCCGGGGTCGCTGGCCTGCGCCTGATGGGAAGGCGCCGGCGGGGCGAGCGGGCTCACCGGGGCGACCAGGGCGACGCCGCCCAGCGCGGCCAAGAGCACCACCGCCGCGGCGAGCTTGCCGGTGCTGGCGACCACGAACTCCGCGAACTTGCGGCGGCGCGAGCTGCCCTGGGCGACCTCGGGCTTGGGCTTGCCCGCGAAGGGCCGCAGGTAGCCGCCGTTCACCAGGTTCAGCAGCGCCTTGCTGGCCTCGAACTCCCCCAGCCTGGACCGGTCGATGAGCCAGGAGAGGTCGCGCCCGGGCTCCACCAGCCCCCACAGCCGGCGCTCGTTCGGCCCGACCGGGTCGTCGTCCTTGTGCGACTTGGGCCCGTCGAAGGCCTCGTCGATCGAGCGGTCGAGGTCCTCCCCTCCCACCGGCGGCGGGGGCAGGTCCTTGGCCCGCTCGAAGGTCATGGTCGGGCTGTTGATGCGCTTCCTGATGAGCGGCCACTCGTCGACCCGGCGGAAGCCCTCCATCAGCACGCTCTCCGAGCGGATGGGGGTCACCGTCTCCGGGTCGAACTCCACCTCGGCGGTCTCGAAGGCGTAGGTGCCGTTCTTCCAGCCGAAGAGCCGGTAGATGGTCTCGCAGGTCTGCAGCTGGGCCATCTCGCGCAGCGAGGAGCGCTCCACCGCCCCGCGCTGCACCAGGATGTCGCCCAGCCGCTTGAGGGTGCGCTTCTGCTCCTCCAGCGCCGCGGCGAGGTTGCCCTCGCTCACCAGTCCGGCGCGGACCAGCATGTCGCCCAAAAGCTCCTTCTTCTTCCGCGTGGCGCACTCGGCCCGGACGATGTTGCCGTCCTTGAAGGCGACGTGGACCTCCTCGTCGCGCTCGGTGAGGTGCAGCACCCCCGTCTTCTGCTGCTGGCCGATGAGCTGGAAGATGTCGGCGATGCCGAAGTCCTTGAGCGTGCCGCTGAGCGCCATGTGACCCTCGACTCCCGGCTGCTAGAGCTCGACCTCGGTGGGACGTCCGTCCGCAGGCGGCGCCGGCTTGCTGGCCGCGCCCTCGGGGGCGCGCGGGGCCGCCACCTTGAGCAGGTCGAAGCTCGCGGTCTCGACCAGGGTCCGGCGCAGCGAGAGCGCCCAGACCAGCGCCAGGAGCAGGCCCGCTGGGACCACGCGCAGGGCCATGGGCAGCTCGCCCCAGGGCGCCGGGACCAGGCCGTCGCGGAAGGCGAGGCCCCAGCCGCCCAGCGCCGCGAGCACGAGCGCGAGAAGGCCCCGCCCCGGGCGCCCGAGCAGCACCGCGCCGCCGCCGGGGACCAGCCCCGCTCCCACGCGGATGAGCCACTTGCGGACCCGCTGGTAGCGCTTGATGCCCGCCTCCTTGGCCGCCCGGGCCGAGGAGTCCACCGCCCCCCGCTGCGCGAACACCGAGACGCACTGGCCGCAGAGCGCCGGGCCCACCACGTCCGCGTCGCAGCGGCGGCAGACCGGCCGGCCGCACTTGGCACACGGGCCGCTGGGGACGAGGACGCCGGAGAGCAGGCCGAAGAGCGCCAGCATCCCGGTGAGGGCGAACCCGCCCAGCCAGCCGAGGGAGCGCGGGAGCAGCGGGTGCAGACGCGCGGAGAGGTCCTCCGCGGCCCCGCCCGGCGGCGCCTCCAGCCCGGCGCGCAGCACCAGCTCGGAGACCGGGAGCGACACCGTGGGGAGGAACAGGTTCGCCCGCAGGTCCACCTCCCCGGCGATGCGGGCCCCCAGGACGGAGTCGAGCTCGATGGTGCGGCGGCCGTGGGACTGGGCCTCCACCAGGAGCGGCGGCGCGTCCTCGCGGGCCGCGGCCTGGGCCCGCCGGTCGAAGAGCCGGGCGAGCGCGTAGTGCAGCGCCGAGGAGTCCGGCATGCGGAGCAGGAGCCGCTGGTAGGTCTCGCGGGCGCCGTCGAGGTCTCCGGAGAGGAAGAGCGCGGTGCCCAGCTCGAGCATCGCCTCGTCGGAGTTCGGGCGGAGCTGGGCCGCCTGCCGCAATAGCGGGAGCGCCCCCGGGTAGTCGCCCTGGAGCCGCGCCCGGCGGCCGAGCGCGAAGGCCGCCTCGAAGGCCGAAGGGGAGCGCTCGACGAGCCCGCGCACGCGCGCGACCGGGGCCTCGGGGCCGCCACGCTCGACCAGGTAGATGGCCTCGGCGTCGGTGTCGGTGAAGCTCGTCCAGCGCTCGAGCTGGCCGACGGCGAGCGGGCTGGCGCCGGCGAGGGCGAAGTACAGGCCGACGACGATCTTCTCGGCCCGGCTCGTCTGCAGCCAGGTGACCAGGGCCAGCGAGCCCAGCGCCGAGAGCGGTCCGAGCTGGAAGACCAGCGGGACGAGCAGGAGCAGCACCGCGATCAGCGCGGTCTGGAACGGCCACGCGCCTGCGGGGAAGAGGTGGTGGAAGTCGTGCAGGAAGTAGCGGACGTGCCGCAGGAAGACCAGCACCACCAGCGCTGCGCCGGCCAGCAGGAACGCCCCCAGCAGCGCCGCCCCGCTCCCCAGGCCCATCGCCGAGCGCCAGCGCGGCTCACGCCACGTCGCCCGCAGGGCGTCGACCACCGAGCCCACGTAACGCCCCACGTTGGTGAGGTCCTCGGAGAAGGCGCACCGGGCGACCGTCCAGTGAGCCGAGGGGAGGTCCGGCGCGAGCGACGCCGCGAACATCGCCCGGCGCACGGCCTCGGGGCCGTCGGACTTGCGCAGCGCCTCGGCGTCGAAGCTGGCGGCGGCGGCCATGGCGAAGAGGTTCGAGTAGCCCAGCTCCTCGCGCAGCCGCAGGATGCGCTTCTCGGCGTCCTCGAGGTCGCGGGCGTTGCGCGTGAGGCCCGCGCGCTGCCGCTCGGCCCAGGCCGCGGCGAGCT
>CAZAIE010000702.1:0-4551 GCA_964485035.1 uncultured Myxococcaceae bacterium
GGCGGACCCAGCGAGCCCTACTCGGTCTTCGTGGGGCTCGTGGGCGGCCCCTACCTGCACCACGGCGAGGGCGTGACGGCGCTCTTCTTCTCGCCCGACGGGAAGTGGCTGGCCTTCCTCGACGGCCTGGGCAGCAAGGACGGCAGCACCCACCTCAGCCTCGTCTCCGTCGCCGGCGGACCGGCGAAGCAGGTGGGCGACAACGTCCAGGAGTGCCGCTGGTCGCCCACCTCCCAGCACGTGGCGCTGCGCGAGTCGAACGACGACAAGGGCCGCAAGTGGACTGCCCTGAAGATCGTCGCGGTCCCCGGCACCGTCACCCACACCGAGACCTGGGGGCCGAACAAGAGGATCGACCAGATCGCGCTGCAGTGGAGCCCGGACGGCAGCCACCTCGCCTACGTCCACCCGGTAATCAAGCCCGAGGTCTCCTACAACCTCTATCAAGTGGCGGCGAGCGGCGGGGAGAGCCGGCTCGTCGCGAAGTGGGTCTTCGGGTTCCAGTACTCGCCCGACGGCCGGGAGCTCTGGTACCGCACCGAGTGCTCGCGCGAGGGACGGGCGTGCGACCTCATGGCCATCACCACCGGCGACGCCGGCGGGCCGCCACGCCCGGTGGTGAGCGGGATCGGCGGGTTCCGGCCGGCGCGGTCGGGTTCGCGCCTGCTCATCTGGTACATGCGCAGCGACACCGACGCGGCCGTCGACCTGGGCTGGCTCGACCTCACGGCCAAGCAGCCCTCGCGCGGCGTCGACCAGTACGTCCTGCCCGGCGCGGTCCTCGTCGACGACGCCGGCAGCGCGGTGGCCTACGTGGTGGGCGAGCGCAAGCGCGAGGGCGTGTACGCCGCGGAGCTGAAGTAGGCAGCAGGGAGTTGCGCCGCCGGGGGCGCGGCCTAGCATGGGAGCGTGATGGAGTCCCCGGCGATCCTGGAGCAGTTCCGCGAGTACCTGGTGGCCACGCGCGACGCGTCGCCGCACACGGTGAAGAGCTACCTCTCCGACCTCGCCCAGTACTGCGAGTTCCTCGAGCAGAAGAAGATCCGCGTCGAGGCCGCCGACCACCTCGCCATCCGCGCCTTCCTGGCCACGCTGCACACCCAGGCCAAGGCCACCACCCGCGCGCGCAAGCTCGCGTCCATCCGGGCGCTCTACGCGTTCCTCTACAAGCGCGGGCTGGTGAAGCAGAACCCCGGCCGGCTGGTGATGGCCCCCAAGAAGCCCAAGTCGCTGCCCAAGGTCGTTCCGGTAGACGACCTCTTGGCGCTGCTCGGGACCCCCGGCGACGACGTCCGCGGCCGACGCGACCGGGCGCTCCTCGAGACGCTCTACGGAGGTGGCATCCGCGTCAGCGAGCTGGTGGGGCTCGACGTCACCGACTGGGACCAGTCGGCGAACCTCATCCGCGTGCTGGGCAAGGGGCGCAAGGAGCGCATCGTGCCGCTGGGGCGCAAGGCGAAGGAGGCGCTGGACGCCTACCTGGCCGTCCGCGACCAGTTGCTTGCCACCGGAGGCGCGGCGGAGGGCGAGCCCGCGCTCTTCCTCAACTACCTCGGCGGCCGGCTCTCGACGCGCAGCGTGGCGCGGGTCATCGACCAGCACGTGCTCGCCTGCGCGCTCAAGCGCCACGTCCATCCGCACGCCCTGCGCCACTCCTTCGCCACGCACCTGCTCGACGGAGGGGCGGACCTGCGCGCCATCCAGGAGCTGCTCGGCCACGCCAGCCTCTCCACGACCCAGCGCTACACCGAGGTGAGCTGGGACCGGCTCCAGGTGGTCTACGACAAGGCCCACCCCCGCGCCGTGTCCGACGAGCCCGCCGAGACGCTGGCCTTCCCGCAGGTCCCGCCCGACGAGCCGATCTGACCGGCCGCCTTGACAGGGCAGGGTGCGGCGTTAGCTTTCCGGCTTCTCTGCGCGCCGGACCGGGCGCGGACCACCCGAAGGGAGGCTGCGTGTTCCACGGCACCACCATCCTGTGCGTGCGTCGGGAGGGCAGGGTCTGCCTCGCGGGCGACGGCCAGGTCACCCTGGACAAGACGGTGCTCAAGGCCAGCGCGCGCAAGGTGCGACGCCTGGCCGACGGGCAGATCGTCGCGGGCTTCGCAGGCGCCACCGCCGACGCCTTCACCCTCTTCGAGCGCTTCGAGGAGAAGCTCAAGGCCCACCAGAAGAACCTGCCGCGCGCCGCGGTGGAGCTGGCCAAGGACTGGCGGACCGACCGCTTCCTGCGCCGCCTGGAGGCGCTCTTGCTGGTGGCCGACAAGGAGAAGACCTTCATCCTCACCGGGACGGGCGACGTCGTGGAGCCCGACCTTGGGGTCGCGGCGGTGGGCTCCGGCGGGCCCTACGCCCTCGCCGCCGCCCAGGCGCTGCTGACGCACACCCAGCTCGAGCCCCGCCCCATCGCCGAGGCGGCCATGAAGATCGCCTCGGAGATCTGCATCTACACCAACGACCGCTTCGTCTTCGAAGAGCTGTGAGGAGGCAGGGACCGTGACCACCGCCCTCAAGCCGCACGAGATAGTCCAGGAGCTGGACCGCTACATCATCGGCCAGGCCAAGGCCAAGCGGGCCGTGGCCATCGCCCTGCGCAACCGCTGGCGGCGCCACCAGGTGCCCGGCGAGCTACGCGAGGAGATCCTGCCGAAGAACATCATCATGATCGGCCCGACCGGGGTGGGGAAGACCGAGATCGCCCGACGGCTCGCGCGCCTGGCGCAGGCCCCGTTCGTGAAGGTCGAGGCCTCCAAGTTCACCGAGGTGGGCTACGTCGGCCGCGACGTGGATTCGATGATCCGCGACCTCGTCGAGGTGGCCATCAAGCTGGTGCGCGAGGAGGAGGCGGAGAAGTTTCGCGTCAAGGCGCGCGACGTCGCCGAGGAGCGCCTGCTCGACCTGCTCACGGGCGCCAACGCCGCGGGCTTCGGGCCTCCGGGCCTGGTGGACCGCGACCGCCTGCGCGCGCAGCTGCGCGCCGGGACCCTCGACGACCAGCTGGTGGAGGTGGACCTGCCCGAGAAGTCCATGCCCTTCATGACCGCCTTCAGCGGCCAGGGCATGGAGGAGATCGGCGTCAACATGGAGAGCCTCTTCGGCGGGCTCATGCCCAAGCGCACCCGCAAGCGCAAGATGCGCGTCGCCGACGCCCTCAAGGCCCTCTGCGACGACGAGGCGGGCAAGATGGTGGACATGGACCGCGTACAGCGCGAGGCGGTCGCGCGGGCCGAGCAGGCGGGCATCGTCTTCATCGACGAGATCGACAAGATCGCCGGGCGGGAGAAGAGCGCCGGCCCCGACGTCTCGCGCGAGGGCGTGCAGCGGGACATCCTGCCCATCGTCGAGGGCTCCACGGTCACCACCAAGTACGGGACCGTGAAGACCGACCACATCCTCTTCATCGCCGCCGGGGCCTTCCACGTCTCCAAGCCCTCGGACCTCATCCCCGAGCTGCAGGGGCGCTTCCCCATCCGCGTGGAGCTGGAGCCGCTCTCGGGCGACGACCTGGTGCGCATCCTCACCGAGCCGAAGAACTCGCTCATCCGCCAGTACACCGCGCTGCTCGAGACCGAGGGGCTGAAGGTGGAGTTCCGCACCGACGCCATCGACGAGATCGCCCGCATCGCCCAGGTGGTGAACGAGCGCACCGAGAACATCGGCGCCCGGCGGCTGCACACCATCATGGAGCGGGTGCTGGACGAGCTGTCGTTCTCCGCCTCCGAGACCCCCGGCCAGCACGTGGTCATCGACCGGGCCTTCGTCCAGGCGCGGCTCCAAGACGTGGTCAAGGACGAGGACCTGTCCCGCTACATCCTCTGAGCGGTTCTCGCAGCCGAAAATTGACGGGTTTTCCGCGGGCCTCCTATGATCCGCCAACTTCGAGGTCTGCTTGGGCGATTCGGAAGTCATCGCAGGACTGGGAACCAAGGCCAGCTGGGTCCGCGCGGCCCCGACTGCCGCTCAGCGCAACCTCGGGGCCGAGGAGCAGTCGCTGCTCCGGGCCATCGGCCAGGGGGCCGTGCTGCGCGACGTCCTGGAGCGCTGCGGGCTGCCTGAGCCGAAGGCGATAGCCCTGCTCCTGGGCATGCGGCTGAAGGGGATCGTCCAGCCCATGGCCGGGCCGCCCCCGGGCGCGCAGCAGCCTCCTCCTCCGGTGCGTCCGGTGGCGCCTTTTCGCCCACCCGCGCCGACGCCTCCGCTGACCGCCCCGAAGTCCGCGGCCATCGACTCCAAGGCGCTCGAGGAGCAGGTGGAGCTCGACGAGCAGCGCAAAAAGGAGATCTTGGAACTGGAGTCGCGGCTGCACAGCGACCACTTCTTCGCGCTGCTGGGGGTGCCGCCCGGCTCCACTCCCGATGCCTGCAAGAAGGCCTACTACGAGGCCACCAAGCGCTTCCACCCCGACCGCTACTTCGGCAAGAAGATCGGCTCGTACAAGGAGCGCATCGAGAAGATCTTCCGTCGGCTGACCGAGGCGCAGGGCACGCTCAGCGACCCGGCGAAGCGCAAGGCCTACCTGGCACAGCACCCGGCGCTGGACGTCGCCCCTCC
>CAZAIE010000703.1:0-4534 GCA_964485035.1 uncultured Myxococcaceae bacterium
GGGGAGGCTCCGGGGGCGGCGAGGACTTGACGATGATGCCGTCCAGCTCGGCCCAGAACTCGGCCACCGTCGCGTAGCGCGCGAGCGGGTTCTCGTTGGTCGAGCGGCGCCACACCGACTCCAGCGCCGCCGGCAGCTCGGGGTTGCGCCCCCGTAGCTCCACCGAGCCGCCCGCCTCGGGGAAGCTGTTCGCGACCATCTCCCCCAGGAGCACGCCCATGGAGTAGACGTCCGTCCGCCGGTCGACCTCCTGGCCGGAGCAGTACTCGGGTGAGAGGTAGCGGTGGGCGTTGGTCCCGCGCGCCTTCTGGGCCGCCACGAAGGGCTGGCGCGGGATGGCGCTGCCGATGCCGAAGTCGGTGATCTTGAGGAGGTCCGGGAGGACCACCACGTTCTCCGGCTTGAGGTCGGTGTGCGGGATGACCTTGTGCGCCGCCTCGAGGCCGTTGGCGATCTGCGCGAAGATCGGTTCGATCTCCCGCAGGGAGAAGAACTGGTTCTTCTCCTTGCGCAGGTCGATGATCCGCCGCAGCGTCAGCCCGTCGAGGAACTGCATGGTGTAGAAGGGGCGGTCGCTGGCCTCGCCGTCTTCGTACACGCGGATGACGTTGTTGTGCGTCAGCTTGCGCGCGAGCCGGATCTCCTTGGCGAACGCGCGTCGCTCCTCGGGGGTCTGCACCAGCTTGGGCGAGATGACCTTCAGGGCCACCTCGACGTCGATCTCCTTGTCCTGGGCCTTGAACACGAACCCCAGGGGACCGGCGCCGACGGCGTCCTTCACGACGTAGCGGTCGACGAGGATCTCACCGGGCTTGAAGGGCGCGTTCTCCAGCGCCTGCGAGCCCATCTTCCGGCGGGAAAACGTGCCCGTCGCCTGGCGGAGGTTGCCGGACGAGAACTTCTGTCCGCACGCGCCGCAGGCTTCGCTGCCGTCGGGAACGTGGCTTCCGCAGCGATAGCAGAGCAAAGGGGCTTCTCACGATTCCTTCGGGGACTGTCGGCCCCCGAAAAACCATATTTAGAACGTGTGTTTACCAGAAGACCCACAGGGTAGGCAAGAACGGCGCGCGAGGCGGCGGGCTCACCCGCGCTTCTTCTGCAGCGCGTCCACCAGGTCCATCAACTCGGCGCCGCGGAAGGGCTTGTTGATGTAGCCATCCGCGCCCGCCTTCCGGGCGGTCTCCACGTCCGCGGCCTTGGCCTTGGCGGTGAGCATGTACACCGGCACCGACGCGGTGTGCGGGTCGCTCTTGAGCAGCCGGCAGATGGTGATGCCGTCCATCTCGGGCATCACGATGTCCAGCAGGATGAGGTGGAAGGTCGAGGTCTTCGCCGCTCGCAGACACTCCACGCCGTTGGGCGCGGCCTCCACGCTGACCTCTGTGCTGGTGAGCATGGTGCGGACGAGCTCGCGGATCACGGGCTCGTCGTCGCAGAGCAGGACGCGGAATGGGCCGCCGGTGGCATCGCTGGGTGTCAAGCGGCCTCGATTCTAGGGGAAGGACGGCCCCGGGCTCAAACCGGCGCCGCCCTACCGACCTGAGATCTCCACGACGCCCTCCGCCGCCACCCACCCCTGCAGCCCGTTCGCCAGCCGGATGCGGCAGAAGCCGCCCTCCTGGTCGACCACCCGCACCTTCAGCCCCTCGTGCACCTCGAAGGTCGGCTTGAGGCTCGCCTGGGGGCCCTCGCGCACGGGGACCGCGGGCAGGACGATGATGGCGTCGTGCGCGCGCTCGTTCACGTAGGCGTGCACCGCGGTCACGGCGCCGGCGGGCAGGGCGGCGACCAGCGCGAGCGCGGCGACTGCGGCCAGGGTGCCCCGCCGGTTCTTCCAGAGCGGGCGCAGGGCCAGGGCGGCCGTCCCCAGGAGCCAGAGCACGCAGAACGCCAGCGCCCAGCGGTCCCCGGTGGTGAAGAGGACCAGCCGGGAGGACAGCGGCTCCTCGCCGCCGGTCTCCTCGGGGGCCCCGACCAGCTTGTCGATGCGCCGCCGGCGCGCGGCCTCGAGGTTGGCGCGGGCGTCGGGGTCGCCCGGGTCCTGGCGCAGCGCCCGCTCGAGGTGCAGCACCGCCCAGCCCAGGCGCTCCTGCTTCAGGTAGGCCGTGCCCAGGTTGAACTCGAGGTCGGGGCCTCCATAACCCGCGGCCAGGAGCCGCTCGTAGCCCGCGATGCCGGCCTTGTAGTCCTCCTTCAGGCAGGCGTCGTTGGCGGCGCGGAAGGCGGCGTCGGCCTCGGCGGGGGTCATCACCGTCGCCACCTGCGCCAGGGCCGGGGCGGCGAGGAGGACGACCAGGAAGGGGACCGTCAGGCGGCTCATGGCGTGGCCTCCACGGCCACGGGGGCCGCAAGGCGCGCGCCCTCGAGCGCCTCCATCACCAGCTGGGCCTCTCTCAAGAGCCGCTCCATGCTCTCGGGGCTGGCGCCGCCGGGGGCGAAGCGGCCGGCGTCGCAGCGGTCGAGCGCGGCCGAGACCCGGGCGCAGAGCTCGGGCTTGAGTCCCGCCTCCGCCAGCCGTTTCGCGAGGTCCGTGCGGGTCAGCCCGGTGACCGGACCCCCGAGGCGGGCGGCGAGGTAGTCGTCGAGCGCCCGGCTGAGCTCACCGTAGAACTCGTCGGGCTTGCCGGCCTTGAGGAACCCGTGGGCCGCGCGGAGCCGCCGGCGCGCCCGGCTGGCCTGCCCGCGCTGCAGGCCGGCGGCGGTCGGCCGCAGGGTCGAGCGCGCGAGCCCCATCACCAGCACCAACACCCCGAGCGCCAGCGGGGCGAGGGCGATGGGGACGAAGAAGGCACGCCGGTAGAGGGGCGGTCGGGGGCGGACCAGCTCGCCCTTGTAGCGCAGCGGCCTCAGCCCGCCCGCGAGCAGGTTCACCTGGGAAGGGCCGTTGGGGCCGGCGGCACTGGCGCTGCCCTGGCTGGTCACGCCCCCGGCTCCCGGCTCGACCCGCACCGGGATGGCCTGGGTGGTCGCGGTGCGGTACTCCCGCGCGGCCGGGTCGTAGTAGTGCAGCGTCAGCGCCGGAAGCTCGAACGAGCCGGTCTGGACCGGCATGAGCAGGTACTCCAGCACCCGCCGGCCGCCGAAGCGCCCCTTGGAGGTGGAGACCTTCTCGGTGACCGTGGGCTCGTAGCTCTTGAAGCCGGCGATGGGCGGGAGCTTCCCCAGGGCCACGTCGTGGAGGTTCCCGGTGCCCTCGAGCGTCACCTTCAGGGTCACCGGCTGGCCCAGCGGCGTGGTGGTGGGCGTCGCCTCCGCCGAGAGCCGCCACTGCCCCACGTTCGAGTTGGCGAAGCCGTCCGGCGCTCCCGCGGGCAGCGGGAGGATCTCCACGGCGATGGGCTGCGAGGAGCGGTGCACCTTCCCCCCGCGGAGCTGGAGGCCGAACCCAGTGGAGACGTCGGCCTCCACGGGGTCGATGGTGAGCTTGCCGAGCTTGATGGGGAAGAGCGCCCGCTTGCGCAGCAGGAAGACGCGGTAGGGCACCCCGTCGATCATCTTGAGCTCGCCGGAGAGCTGCTGGGGCGTCTCCAGGTCCTCGGCCCAGAAACCGTCCAGCTTGGGCTGCTTCAGCCCGTCCACGCCGGAGACGTCCACCCGGGTGAACAGGAAGGCGGAGAAGGTCATCTGCTCGCCCAGGTAGGCCTGCTTCTTGTCCACGTAGGCGCGCACGTAGAGGTCGGTGTCCGAGGTGGGGCGGCTGTTCCCAAAGAACTGGTTGAGCAGGTCCTGGGCGTCGGGGTCGTCGTCGCCGAAGACGTCGCCCAGCCCGCCGAAGGGGTTGGGGGGAGCGCGGCGCGGCGGCGGGGCGCTGGGCGGCGCGGTGGCAGGCGGCCGCCCGCTCCCCGCGGAGAGCACCTTGATGCGCAGCGCGCCGGTCTCGTAGGTCTTGCCGCGGAACACCAGCCGGCCCGGCTTGATGGTGAAGCTGCCGGTGCGCCGGGGCTGCAGCAGCAGGGTGAAGACGCGGACCTTGCGGAAGGTCGGGGGACCGCCGCTGCCCATGGCGAAGGACATCTGCTGGGACTGGGAGCGCGAGAGGACGTCGAAGTCCGGGGCCTCGGGGAGCCGCAGGTCCTCGCTCTCCCCGGAGTTGGCGTCCAGGCCCAGGGTCACCGTCAGGGTCAGCGTCTCGTCCAGCGCCACCTCCTCCCTGTCCGGAGTGGCGTAGAACTCCACCCCCGCGGCCGCGGCCCGCCCGGGGGCGAGCGCGACCAGGAGGGCCAGCAGGGCGCCCGGCCGGGCGCAGGGACTACCAGTCCTTTTCCGGATGCACACGCTGCTTCCCCTTCTGCTTCTGCTGCATCAGGAACTGCTTCTCGTTGCGCCGCATGGCGTCCAGCAGCCGCTCGGCCTCCTGGCGGTCCACCGGCTTGGGCTTCTCCGGCTGCTGCGGCGGCGCCGCGCTCCCGCCGTCCCGCGAGCCGGCGTCGGGCGTCCCGCCGTCGCCGGCGCTCTCCTGCTCGCTCTCGCCGCCGCCGTCCGCGCCGCCGTCGGAGCCCCCATCCCCGCTTCCGCCGTCGCCGCCGCCGTCCGC
>CAZAIE010000704.1:0-4532 GCA_964485035.1 uncultured Myxococcaceae bacterium
GCTCACCCTGGATCGCCTCGCGGACCTCTGCCGTGAGTCGCGCCACCAGCGCCGGGTCCTCGGCGTCCTCGGGCTTCCAAGCGTCCACGGCGACCGGCTCGAGGAACGAGACCGTCCACTTCGTGGGCAGCGGCACCAGCGGGGTCAGCGGGAGGTAGGGCAGGCCGAACGCCTTGAGCGGCAGGCGACCGAGCAGCGGAGAGGCTTCCTCAGCGCCCACGACGGCGACCGGGACGATGGGCACCCGGGCCCGCAGGGCCAGCTTCACGAACCCTCCGCGGCCGAAGCGCTGGAGCTGGTAGCGGTGGTCGAAGCGCTTGCTGACGCCCAGCAGGCCCTCGGGGAAGACCGCGAGGGGAACGCCGTTCTGGAGCAGTCGCTCCGCGTTCTCGGGGCACGCGCGCACCGCCCCCAGCCGGTTCAGCAGCGTGCCCATGACCGGGGCGTGGAAGATGGCGTCCTCCACCAGCCACCGGGCGTCGTCGCGCCGGCACTCCCGGCGGAGCACCGTGCGCACCATGGGGCCATCCACGGGCAGCACGCCGGAGTGGTTGCACACCAGCAGGCAGGCGCCCGCCGGCACGCGGTCGGGCTCGAGGGCCTCCACGCGGAAGTAGCGGTCGTGCAGGAAGTCGAGCAGCGGCTCGGAGCGGGAGAGCGTCGAGGGGTCCTCTCCGAAGGGGTCGACCTCTCCGGTCGAGGGCTCGCTGCGGCGCAGGACCTGGTGCAGCGCCGCCCCCGCCTCTGCGGCGGTGGTGAGCACGCCCTGGACGGTCCCGGCGCTGGCCAGGCCCGCCAGCGTCTCCCGCGCCCTCTCGGCCGCACCCGCGACCTGGTGCGTCAACGGGCTCCCCATGACCTTCTCCAGGGCCCGCTGCGTGAAGGGGCTCGACAGCGCCGTCTGCACCGCCTGGTTCGCGAGCGTGGTCACGGTGAGGCGGGCGTGGTCGAGCCAGCCGGGCGGGGGCGAAGCCTGCGGGGGCGGCTCGCTCCGCTCGGGGATCGCGTCCACCAGCTCTCCATGGAGGATGGGCGTCCGGGTCTGCAGCCCTGCGGTCGGCTCGCGGTCCTGGGAGGGAGAGGTCTCCCGGGCGGGTACGGGCTCGGACGGGAGCACCGGCTCGTTGGCAGGGGGCGCGGCGACCTCCGGGGCGATCGACTCCGGTTCGTCCGGCGGGGCTTCGGGGGCCGGCTCGGAGCGCTTCGCCGGGCGCTCGGGACGCGGCGACTTCGCGGCCTTCTTCGCCGGCTGCGTCGGCTTCGCCTTCTTCCCCTTCTTCGGCGCGGCGGCTCGTGCGGGAGCTGCGGCGGGCGCCGGGGCGGTGTCGGTGTCCGCCTCCGGGTGGGCGGCAGCGCCGCGCTGGAAGGGGTCGTTCCCGAGGACGGGTGCCTTGGCCATGGGTTGCCTCAGACCGGCCCGGCGCTGCGCGCCTGGGCGAAGGAGAGCAGCGCCTCTCGGGTGCCGTATCGCGGCTTGAAGCCGAGGTCCCGCTCCGCGCGGGAACCGTCGGCGACCCAGAGGAAGCGCAGGTAGTCGAGCATGTGGGTGGGGACGGCCGTGACGCCGGTCGCGTTCAGCCCCTCGAGGGTGAGCCGGGCCAGGGGGAGGGGCAGGGGGAGCGCCCGGGCTCCGGAGAGGCGCAGCGCCGTCGAGAGGGGGACCACCCCGCGGCCGCAGACGTTGTAGTCCCCGCTGGCTTCGGCCAGGACCGAAAGCACCACCGCGTCCGCGGCGTCGTCCTCGTGGACGCACTGCACCAGCGGGTCGTGGCCCATCAGCACCGGGGCGACTGGCCCGCCCAGGTACCGGGTGATGGGGCTCTGGATGGTGGGGCCCAGAAGCGGGGCGAACCGCAGCACCACCGAGCGCAGGTCGGGGTGAGAGCGACGGAAGGCCCGCACCTGCTGCTCCGCCTCGATCTTGTCGGCGACGAACGGGCTCGCCGCGCGCTCGGGCAGGGGACGCAACTCGTCCAGGAAGTTGGGGTGGTTCGGCGCCGCGCCGTAGACCAGCGTCGTCGAGGACATCACCAGCCGCCGCACCCCCGCGCCGGCGCAGGCGGCGAGCACCTGGCCGGTGCCCGCGACCTCCACCTCGTGCGCGAAGGCCGCGTCCCGGACCGGGCTGGTGAAGAACGCGAGGTGCACCACCACGTCGGCCCGGAAGTCCCGCAGCGCGGCCGTCAGGTCCCGCCCGGAGTCGCTGCGCGAGAGGTCGGTGGCGGCGAACGAGAGCCGCGGGTCCTCCGCCTCGGGGGCCGCGAGGTCCAGCGCCAGCACCCGGCCCACCCGCGGCGAGGCGAGCAGACGCGGCAGCACCAGCCGCCCCAGGTAGCCGATGGCCCCGGTGACGGCGACGTGGAGGCTCTTGGTGCGCGCAGCGGACATGGGCGCCTCGGGAAAGCGTCTTGCTATCCCGCGACCCTCACAGTGTCAACGCGGCCGCGGACCCGTTTTCCCGCCCCGCCGCGGGGCCTCCCGACTACACTCCCGCCCTCTTTGGCGGGAGGGCACATGCGCCAGCGCACGGACTGGGACAACTACTTCATGGAGATCGCCCGGGTGGTCGCGACCCGGGCCACCTGCGACCGCAAGCACGTGGGCGCGGTCATCGTCCGCGACCGGACCATCCTCTCCACCGGCTACAACGGCTCCATCCGCGGGCTGCCGCACTGCGACGAGGTGGGGCACATGATGGAGAACGGCCACTGCGTCGCCACCATCCACGCCGAGGCCAACGCCATCCTGCAGGCGGCCAAGAACGGGGTGGGCATCGACGAGGCGGACATCTACATCACCGCGAGCCCCTGCTGGCCGTGCTTCAAGCTCATCGCCAACGCGGGCCTCAAGCGCATCGTCTTCGGCGAGTTCTACCGGGACGAGCGCATCTTCGAGTATGCGCAGAAGCTGGGCATCGAGCTGACCGGCCTGGGGGACGCGGCGCGGCGGTGAAGGTCACCACTTCTCGGCGTGGACCAACTCCGAGAGCGGCTTGCGCTGCTTGGGGCGGCCGGCCTCGGCCGGGTAGCCCAGCGGGAACAGCGCCACCGGCTCGACGTGGGCCGGCAGGCCCAGCACCTCGCGTGCCGCCTGGGGGTCGAACGCGCAGACCCAGCAGGTGCCCAGCCCCAGCGCGTGGGCTGCCAGCGTCATGTGGTCGACGGCGATGGCGCAGTCCAGGTCGGCGTGCACCTTGCCGTCCTGCTGGCGCACCCAGGCCGCGCCCGGCTCGCTGCACACGGCGATGACCACCGGCGCCCCGGCGAGCCACGCCTTGTCGTAGGCCCGGCGCAGCCGCTGCCTCTGCTCCGGGTCCTTCACCACCACGAAGGCCCACGGCTGCTTGTTGCACGCCGAGGGGGCGAGCCGCCCCGCCTCCAGCACCGCCTGGAGCTTCTCGTCCTCGACCGGGTCGGGACGGTAGGCGCGGATGGAGTTTCGGGTGCGGGCGAGTTCCAGGAAGTCCATGCGCCCCACTTGCCACGCCATCGGCCCTCGCGCAAGCTGCCGCGCGCGAGGGGACAGGAGGCGGCATGGACACCGGTGCGTGGATGAAGGAGCTGGGCGCGTCGATCGTGGTGTGCGACGCCCAGGGCGTGATCCTGGAGATGAACGACCGCGCCACGGCGACCTTCGCCAAGGACGGCGGGAGGGCCCTGCTGGGCAAGAACCTCTTCGACTGCCACCCCGGCCAGTCGAAGCAGAAGCTCCAGGCGCTGCTCGAGAAGCGGCAGCCGAACGCCTACACCATCGAGAAGAACGGGGTGAGGAAGCTCATCTACCAGACCCCGTGGTTCGAGCAGGGCGAGTACCGCGGGTTCGTGGAGCTCTCGCTGGTCCTCCCCTCCGAGATGCCGCACTTCGTGCGCCCGACGTCCTGACCGCTCAGAAGGCGACGCCGCAGCCTGCGTTGACCTGCGCGTCGTTGAGATATCCCCGGCGGTATCCCAGGACCTCGAAGTGGACGGCGATGCCGACGGCGGAATCGAGATAGAGGTTCGTGCGGGCCCCGACTCCATAGACGACGCCGCCCTTGACCCCTACGAAGGGCACCAACTCTCCCTGAACGTCGTACTGGACCGAGGTGATGGTCATCGCAGGCCCGATCTTCCCGTAGAGCAGAAGCGAGGACGAATACGCTCCGGGGCCATCGACGGCGACGGGGTACCCGAAGAGGACCGCGAGGGAGAGGGTGTTGTGATCCGAGGCCACGCGCACGGACTCACTGCCCGTGGAGGTGCGGAAGGCATAGGTCCAGGTGGCGTCGATCACGAAGTTGTTGTGGAGAAACTCCCACTCCGGCTCGAACAGGTATCGACCTGCGCCCCAGGAGAAGCTCAATCCAGTCGTGAAGCGAGTGTCGATGGCAGGGATCGGGTTGTCGACGAACGAGATGCCGGCGATCAGCGTGAACGCCAGCGCGTGCCCCGGCTCGTCGGCGGCGGCCATCGACTCGTCCTCGGCGTCCGCGTCCGCCAGGTCCTCCTCGGCGGTCCGGCTGCTGCGCTTCACCGCCCCGTGATCGGCCTCGT
>CAZAIE010000705.1:0-4531 GCA_964485035.1 uncultured Myxococcaceae bacterium
CAACTCTTCCATGGTCGCTCCTGGTGCTCATGTCTGGCCCGCCTTGCCCTCACGGAGGGTCGAGGCCGCGGCGGATCCATCGCTGCCACTGCTCGGTCGACACCACGCGGCGGATGCGCCCGCGCCGACCGCAGAACGAGCAGGTCGCCAACGTGCCCTCTCGCCGCCGCGCGGCTCCGAGCAACTCGCGCGGAACCACCAGGGTCCACTCGACGGGTCCTCGCTCCTCGCGGGCCGGCGACAGAGTCTGTACGGGCGGCAAGGGCGCAACGGGTGGAGCATCGCGGACCTCCGCGACGGCGTACGACGCCGTCGGCGAGGCCCTTTGTCGGTCCTCCAGCGGCCCGGCGCAGCGCTGATCCCCCACGCGGTCCGGCGGGCCTCCGGTAGGCTCCTGCTCGGCGGAAGCTGGGACGCCCGCGACTACCGGAGCATCCGCGAACGACGCCGCGCTGGCGCTCGCCGTGGACGAAGGCATCTCAACGGCGCCGACGGCCCCCTTGCTGCCAACCGCCGACTGGAGGCCCTGCTTCTCTCGGGCGCGTCTCTCACGCCGTGCGGCCTCCTCTGCCGCGTGCATGGCGCGTCCCGCCTCCGTGTCGCGGGCCCTGTAGCTGTCGCGGGCCTCTCTCGCGCTTTGCGTGCGCGCGGCCTCGCTGCAGTCATCGCCGCAGTACAGCCGACCAGGCTCGCAGCCGCAGTGCTCAAAGACCTTGCCGCACTCTTCTCGAGCGCAACTCTTGCGGAACAAGGCGTGGACGCTACGGTCAGCTCGGCAAGCCACCCGCGAGTCGAGCGAACGAGAATTCGACGCCGCCCCCACCAGGAGCCACAATCGGCTCGAGACAAGGCGATGCCACTCGCTGGGCGATCCGGGGCTAGCCGGGTCGCCCGTCTCGTTTGCTCTCGGAGAGCAGCATCCCGCCGGGCAAGCCCTCCGCAACTTCTCAGCCCGCCCCGCTCCGGGTCCTCAGCCCGTCAGATCCCGCCCGGGGCGCGTTTCACCGCCACGCGGTGGCGATCTCCGCCGCCACCAGCACGCACCGATGGCGTCCCTGAGGACGTGACGGAGGCGAGTCGACTGGGACGTGCGCAAGGCCTCGGTGAGGTGTACGTCAAAGCCGAAATCCATTCGGGGACGATTGATTGGCTTTCGCTATGGTTTGAGCAGAGCAATCCATCCGACCTTGAGAAGGCCGTACACGCGACTCGGACCTGCACGCCCCGGGATGCCGGGTATGCCTGCACTCTTCAATTCGACACCGATCTGAAGGGACTGCAGGTCTTGGTCTGCGGCCAAAGGGTCGTGGTCCTTCACCCTGCATCTCTGGCGAGTCGTCGTCGAATACATGAATACTGCGAGGGCGCGAGGCGGGCATTCCATGACCGAGCAGCAGACGCTGGGCAATCAGACGCGACAGCCGGCGGTCACCCCGCTGACGCGGGCTCGGGATTGCCACGATAGGCGACGCCTCGGAGCGCTCGCGGCGCTGTTCGTCCTCGCGGCTTGCCCTCAGCGGCAGCCCGCCGAGGTCCAAGCCGATGCTGGGGCATCGCCGCTGCAACAGAAGCTGGCGTCCCTGAATCACTGCACGAGAGACGAGGACTGCTGGGACCTCGGATTCGTCCCCGGCATCGGATGCCACGTGCCGGTCCGCGCAGCGCCGGGAGTCGCGGCACGGACGAACGAGGCCATCGACGCCGACCCCGAGGCGCAGCGTTTCCGGGAGTCGTGCGCCTTCGAGCGAGGCGACTCGGCTGCCCCACGGTGCCGCATCCAGTGCCCACGTTTCTTCGGCTTCGAGTGCAAGAACGAGCGCTGCCTGTCCAGGTTCTGGAAGCCCGATCGCGACATCTGCACCATCAACGAAGCGCCGGTGGATTGCGGCGAGGTCCTCGACAGGTTGCGGAGTTCACCAGCGTTCGACTGCCTTCGGGTCTGCGATGGCGGCCATGAAGGTGGTGCGCGGGTGCAGGTCGTCGCGGACGGCGAGACGAGCGAAGGCAAGAAGTCGGCGGAGCGTCTCGTCATCGACTACCTCCGGTGCTCGTCCTGTGCGCGGTCCGCGTGGGCCATGAAGAACGCCCGGGTGATGGTCATCCTCGGAATGGCCCTCCCCGCCCTGGGGAGCGAGGCGGACAGCGTCTGGCAGGTGGGGTTCCGCCCCTTTCCCGATCGCTCCTCCGAGGTCCCGGACCACGTGACCGAAGTCTCCCGCAGCGCCGACGTGCAGGGCCTTGGACCTGTCTACGTCAGGGGCGAACTCGCGGGGGCGAAGGTCGATTGGTATTCGCTCTGGCTTAAGGAACGGACGCCAGCCGAACTCGACCGCGCGCTCCAGGCGATGGCGACTTGTGCGGCCATCGATGGCGGGTATCGCTGCGACCTGGAGGGCAACCAGAAGGTCACCGCTTTGGTCTGCGGAAATGACGTGCTGGTCTTCGGGCCGACCACGACGGCGAGTCGTGCGCGCATCTCGGAATACTGCGAGCGCGCGAAGAAGAGCGAAGCAGAGGACCGGGCTGATGCCGGGCGGCATGATGGTGGCGCCGCGCACGCGTTCGGAGTTCTGGACTCAGGTCCCTGAGCTGTCTTCCCGGGACGTTGGTCGAGGGCGCTCCTCCAAGACCGAGCGGAAAGGTCTGGACGTTTGGTAGTGGCCCCGCGGGTCGGCCGGGAGTTGGTGCTCTGCTCCCCGGCCCGAAAGAGGCAGCGCTGGAGGGTGGCGGGGTGCACTGAGAGTCGCTGCCCGTCGGTTGCGAGGCCCCGGTGGTCATGGCAGGTTGGCGCGACGTCGGCGCTGTCCGGGACCAGCTGGAGGGCGAGCTCAAGGACGCGGAGGCCGCGAACTCGGCGTGGATGGTAGGGGAGGGCGAGGAGTCGCTGGGTGGAGCAGCACCGGGGCACCACTGGCGAGACCCCTGGGCACTACGGGGACGGGTCGGGAGATCGATGAATGAAGCTCGTCCGACCACTCTCGCTCACGGCTCTCGTGTTTCTCATCGCGGGTGGCTTGATCGTTTGGCTCAGTGCCGGGTCGGCTTCGGAAAAGGCGCAACGCAACTGCGAGAAGGGCCAAGAGGACGCCTGCCTCCAGTGGGCGAAGGGCCTGACCGCCCAGAATGGGGACCCGGTGGGTTCGCCCCAGGCCGAGGCTGCTTTCGAGAAGGCGTGCTTCGCGGGAAGGCACGAGTCCTGCTGGCGCTTGGGGCTCGCCCTCCTGCGAAAGGGAGACGGGACCTCTCATGCACAGAGTGCGGTGGCGCTCTTCCGGCGCGCGTGTGACGGGGACGACCTCTTTGGCTGCGCCCTGCTCGGCGCCAAGTACGCCTCGGGGTGGGGAGTTGGTCTCGATGGCCAGCGGGGCGCGCAATTCGCAAAACGGGCCTGCTCCGGGGGAGAGCCCCACGGATGTCTGCTCTATGGAGACCTGATTCCGGCAACGCGCGCGCCCGAGTTCTATCAGAAGGCCTGCGACCGGAACTTGCTGCTTGGCTGCACGCGGGCAGCGGATCTCCTCACCGGCAGGATGGGAGGCGGAAAGCCCGACCTCAAGCGTGCCGCCGCCCTCTATGAACGAGCCTGTCAGGGGTCCTCGGGCCAGACGGGGTGCTACGAACTCGCCCGCCTCCACGAAGAGGGTCTCATTCGCCTGGACTGTGCTCTGGCGCGAAGGTTCGAGGAGATGGCATGCACCAACTCCGGCGCATGCGACTGCCACCGGGTTGGAAAGGCAGGCGAACCTGCGCTTGCCCTTCGCCAGGCAAACCTGCAGCTGACCTCCCGGCTGGAAGACTGGGATGGAGCGCTAATCAAGCCGCGGACGCCTGCATCCGATTGTCTGTGGACGGCGTGCGAGGCCGGTCTGGTGGAGGCATGCGCGAAAGGAGCCAAGACGGACTCGCTCATGGCGAGGATTGGTTCTTTTCAGAGTCAGGGATGCGCTCTTGGAGACGACTCTCTGTGCAAGGCAAACGAGCCCAAGGGAAAGCCCACTCGCTTCAACCCCCGCCCAGCCTGTCCAGACGTAGAGGAGTACGTCGATGACGCAGAAGCTCACGCACGGGTCCCTGCCGAGGAATTGGAAATCATGCGTGCCGTCTGCGACGCAGAGCCGATGGCGGTCGATGCGGGGAGGGTGGCCCCCGACATGCTCGGCTGTCAGCGCCCGCCGGAGTACCTGCCCACGCAGCAGGAGGGGTGGTGGTCAGCCGACTGGAGCATGAAAGGGTCCTTTCTGGTGGCGGGTCGTTCCGAAGCGCTCGTCCAGATGGGATACCGAGGTGTCTATCGCTCCGATGGCAGGGTTCCGAAGCGTCACGTCCTCCTTGCCTGGGAGGACGGGCGATGGAAGAGAGTTCGGGTCTATGGAGAGACGGAAGGGTTTCGAGGAACGCTGATCGGTGCGCCCGGACGAACCGACCATCTGGCCGGAGGGGGCAAGCTCAGCGGACAGTGCTGGGTCAGCTCCGTATATCGGTTGCGCGACTGGGCCATTGAAGAACTGGTCCTGACGACTCTGTGCAAGAC
>CAZAIE010000706.1:0-4527 GCA_964485035.1 uncultured Myxococcaceae bacterium
ACTGCGAGTCCCCCCGCCGCGAAGCCCCCGCTCCTCGCGGCGAACGCCACCGAGAGGGCGTAGAGCGGGAGCACCGAGTAGGCGGCGCCCACCACTCCTTGGATCAGCTCGGCCCCCATCAAGGGGAGCAGGACGAGCATCAGGGCGCGCGCGTGCCGCCGCGCGCTCGTCCCTGGAATGCGAGTCTCTCGAGTGGTCTCGGCGAGAGACGCTGTCCCGACCAATGACAACAGCTCGGCAGGCTTCGGGCTCACAAGCGGGAAGCGGCCCCCCATGGCTGGGCTCCTTTGCTCGCGTCTGCTCGTCCGCTTCCGGTGTTACGCCACCTTTCCAGGGGCGTCGTTGACAGACGTCAATGCCGAAGCAGATCCTGCGGACATCGGTTGGGTTGGGCCGCGCCGCACCCGGGGGGGGCTGGCAGTGCGCCTTGCGACGACCAGTGCGCACCTCTCGGTGCCCGAGCGAGCGCGGCTCCTCCCGGTCCTGCACCAGGCCCGCTTCCTCCGCGGCCTCGACCCGACCGCGGCGGATGCACTCCTCCAACACTCGCGGCTCTCCCTGCTCGGCAGCGGCGGTGCGCTCTGGCACGAGGGAGACCCCGCGCACGACCTGGCGGTCATCGCGACGGGCCGGCTCAAGCTGGTCCGCCTCGCCCATGCGGTGGAGACCATCCTGGACGTCGCCGTCGCCGGCGACGTGCTCGGCGAGGAGGCCTTCGCGCTCGGCGCCTCCTACCAGTCCGACGTCGTGGCCTTGCGCCGGTCGGAGGCGCTGCTCGTCCCGTCCTCCCAGGTGCACGCGCTGCTCGAGACCCACGCCGCGTCGGGCGAGGCGCTGGCCCAGGACCTCGCCGCGCAGCTGATCCGCCTGTACCGGGTGGCCGAGGACCTGGGCCCCAGCGACGTGGAGCAGCGGCTCGCCCGCGTCTTCTTGCGCCTCGCCGAGCGGCTGGGCGAGCCCTTCCCCGGCGGGACGTACCTGGGCATCCGGCTGCGCCGCAGGGACCTCGCGGCCATGGCCGCCACCACCCTCGAGTCGGTCAGCCGGCACCTGAGCGACTGGCAGCGCGAGCGGCTGCTCACCGCCCAGCCCGCGGGCTTCTTGCTGCACGACCTCGAGGCGCTGGAGCGGCGCGCAGAGAAGCCCTCAGAGCCCGACCGGCACAAGCCAGGCCACGGATGACTCGGCGGTCTCGTTGAGCGGCGCGTCGAACTCTACCGCCACCATGCGGCCCCAGCTCGTGTCCGGGTCGAGCTGCGCGACCCGCAGCGCGATGCCCGGCGCGTAGACGGTGTGCCGCGGCTCTTCGGAGACGGAGACGGTCAGGACCACGTGCTCCGTGGCCTCGATGGGTCCGGTGGTGAACAGCCGCGCCCCGGTGGTGCTCAGGTCGCAGACCTCGGCAGGCCAGCTCCCCGCGAGCCCTCCCCTCACCTGGGCTGGAAGCTGCACGCTGGTCCTGGGGTGTCCACGCCGGTCCGCCCGATTGCCCACCAGAGGACGCCGATCACCGTTGTGCCCTCGCATGTCGCCCTCCTGCGTGGCTGCGTCGTTGTGGTTTCGACCGTACCCCCGGACTTGGACCCCTTCCTTGACGGAGGTCAACGACCGGCGCGTTCCCCCCGTGTCTCCACCACCCGTCCTGTGTGGCGGCCTCTGCATGCCGATCGTTACCGTCCCTGCATGGCCGAGCCCTTCTCCGTCCTCCGCCCTGGCGTCTTCCTCGTCGGCTACCCCTCGGCCGCCGAGATGGAACCGGGCCGGCAGGCCCCGCTGGTGCTCGCGCTCGGGGTGGCCGCGGCTTCAAGCCCTACCCGAATCCTCTTCGAGGTCTCCGACCACCTGGGCTACGTCCCCCTCTCGGTGCCCACCTTCTGGCTCGAGACCGTGGACCGCCCCGACCTGCGCATCGAGGCCATGGCCATCTGCTCGAGGTCGATGGCCGTCCAGCTCGCCGCGAAGGGCTTCCGCTTCTCCAACCGGCTCCGCAAGCGGGCGCTCGAGGTCGGCGTCTTCGACGACCTCCCGTCAGCGACGCGCTGGATCCTCCAAGAAGCACTGCCGAAGGCCGGCTGAACCCGATTCGGCAATCGGGCACCACTCAAACAACCCTTCGACATCCCTGGGAAAACGACTAGGGTCCGCGGCTCTTTACACTTCCTTTACAGGGGAGCCGCCACATGCGAGTCGCAGGAATCGACCTGGGCAAGGCGTCGGTCGGGCTGGTGGTCGTCGACGTCCAGGAGGGCGCGGCCCCGCGGGTGCTGCACGCGGACTCGGTGGCGCACGGCGGCAAGCCGTTCGACCTGCTGGCCACCTGGTACCGGGACCACCACCTGTCGACCTGTGCGGCCCTCTGCGCGACGGGGATCTACGCCGACGAGCTGGGTGCGCCGGTCGAGGTGCTGCCTGAGGAGGCGTGCCTGCAGGCCGCGCTGGAGGCCGACCGCACGCTGCCGGACACGCTGAACCTGGTGAGCGTCGGCGGGCGCGGCTACCGGGCGCTCTCCCGCAGGCCCGCGGGCGAGGGCGCGGCGAGGCAGCTGCGCGTGCGCTACCTGGAGAGCGACAAGTGCTCCTCGGGGACCGGGGAGAACGCCCAGCGCATGGCGGCGCGCTTCGGGCTCACGATCGAAGAGGCCGACCGCCTCGCGCGCGAGGCCCGCAGCTGCGTGGCCATCACCGCGCGCTGCTCGGTGTTCGCCAAGAGCGAGATGACCCACCACGCCAACGAGGGCCGCGCCGCGGGCGACCTCTTCCGCGGCTACTTCGACTCGGTGGCGCGCAACGCCCGGGCGCTGCTGGCGCGCTGCGAGGTGAACGGGCCGGTCTACCTCATCGGCGGCTGCGCGCGGCTCGTGAGCCTGCGGACCTCGCTCGCCGAGCGGGCCGGGCGCGAGGTGCGCCTCCCCGAGCACCACCTCTGGTTCGAGGCAATGGGCGCGGCGCTGCTGGCCGCGGAGAGGGCGCGCACGGGGCAGCGACGCCCACTTCCCGCGCAGGCGGCAGAGCTGGTGAAGGTGCGTGAGCGCCGCTTCCAGACCCGCCCTCCCGCAAGCCAGTTCGCCTCGCGGGTGACGGTGCTGCCGCAGCCCCAGGTCCAGCCGGGAGCGCACCTGCGCGAGCCGACGATCCTGGGTCTGGACCTGGGCTCCACCGGCGCCAAGGCGGTGCTCACCTCGGTGTCCACCGGCGAGGTGCTCTTCGACGCCTACGACCGCACCCGGGGCAACCCCATTGAGGCCACGCAGCGGCTGCTGCGGACGCTGCTCGAAAGCGGGAAGCCGGACGTCCGCGCCATCGGCGTGACCGGATCGGGGCGGCAGGCGGTCGCGACGCTCCTGCGCGCGGTCTTCCCGGAGGCGAACGAGCGGGTGGCCGTCCTCAACGAGATCGTCGCGCACGCCACCGCGGCCATCCGCTGCGACCCCAAGCGCGGAGCGGACCTGTCCATCGTCGAGATCGGCGGGCAGGACGCGAAGTACATCCGCGTGCGCGCGGGCCGCATCGTCGAGAGCGACATGAACAAGGCCTGCAGCGCCGGGACGGGCTCGTTCCTGGAGGAGCAGGCGGCGTTCTACGACGTGAAGGACATCGCGACCTTCACCGACCTGGCCACGCGCGCGCAGCGCCCGCCGGACCTGGGCCAGATGTGCACGGTCTTTGTGGCCGAGGCCGCGTCGGAGGCGCTGAAGGACGGCTTCGAGCTGGGCGACCTCTTCGCCGGCTTCCAGTACTCCATCATCCAGAACTACCTGAACCGGGTGATGGGCCAGCGCACCCTCGCGCCCACCGTCTTCTTCCAGGGCAAGCCGGCCACGAACCCCTCGCTCGCCTGGACCCTGGCCTCGGTCACCGGTCGCGACATCGTGGTCCCGCCCAACCCCGGCGCGATGGGGGCTTGGGGCATCGGGCTCTGCGCGCTCGAGCAGGCGGGTGCCGAACGGCTGGTAGCCGCTCCCGCGCTGGACCTGGAGCGGGCGCTGGCCGCGCAGATCGCCGCGCGCGCCGAGTTCACCTGCCAGGACCAGGGCTGCGGCACGCACTGCCCCATCGAGCGCACCACCGTCCGGGTCGGCGACCGCCAGGAGATCGCCGTGTCCGGAGGCGCCTGCCCCAAGTACGAGGTGGCCACCCGCGACCAGCCCAAGCTCCCCCGCGACGCCCCCAACCCGTTCGAGGAGCGCCACGCACTGCTCGCGCCCTTCCAGCGCCGCGAGCCGAGCCCGAAGGGCGTTGCCGTCCCGCACACCTCGGCGGTGCACGGCTACCTGCCCTGGGTCGTGACCCTGCTCGACGAGCTGGGCCTCGCGCCGCAGGTCCTGGAGGGCGGCCCGGGCTCGCTCGCCGCGGGTGAGCAGCTCTGCAACAGCTTCGACTCGTGCGGCCCCGCGAAGATCGCCCACGCCGTCTGCGACACCGACGCACCCTTCCTCTTCTTCCCCAAGATCCTCGCGGCGGCGGACGCGGCGGGGGTCGGCGGCGAGAGCTGCCTCACCGAGCAGGCGATGCCGGACGTGGTGCAGG
>CAZAIE010000707.1:0-4526 GCA_964485035.1 uncultured Myxococcaceae bacterium
GTCTCCGCCCTCGCCTTCTCCGCGGACGGGGCGAACGTCCTGCTGCTCTCCGAGAGCCAGGGCCGGCTGCTCGCGGTCCCCGCGACGGGAGGGGCGCCGCGCGAGCTGCTGGTCCGCAAGGGACTGCACGGCCTGTCCGTCGGCCCCCAGCAGCTCGTGGTCTGCGACGGCCGGCAGGTGCTGGCGCTCGACGGCGCCGGGACGAAGGTGCTGCACGCCTTCGCGGCCCCCAGGCGCGTGCTGGCCGCAGAGTGGATCGCGGACGGCTCCGCGGTCTTCGTCTCCACCAAGGACGAGGTGCTGCGCCTCGGGCTGGACGGGAAGGCCCGTCGCATCCCGGTCGCGGGGGAGCAGGGCCCCGTCCACACCCTGGCGCGCTCGCCCGACGGCACCCGCCTCGCGGCGGCCAGCGACGGGCGCGTCACCGTGCTCGACCCCGGGGGAGCAGTCCTCTACGACGGAGCTGGCGCCTCGAGCATCCGCTGGGCACGCGACAGCCAGTCCCTGCTCCTCACCTGGAACGAGCGGGTCGTGCGGCTCGAGACCACGCTCTTCACCGAGGAGGTGCTCCAGTCCGGCAACCCCATCGAGTCCCGGTGGGAGACCGCCCGGATGGCGCTGCTGCAGCCCGACCTGCTGCAAGACCGCCTCGTCTTCACCCTCTATCGCGTGGCTGGGGAGGTCGGCGATGGCCAGCACTGATCCGAAGTCCATCCTCGTCGCGGTGCTGCTCGCCGCGCTCCCCGGGGTCGCGTCCGCCGCCGGGACCGTCGAGGCCTCGGTCGAGACGCTGACGCTGCGCCGGGGCGAGCTGGTGCTGGTGGTGCGCCTGAAGGCGGAGAAGCCCCCCGAGGGGAAGGTCTTCGTCGGCGTGACCCTGCTCAAGCCGAGGCAGACCGAGAACGGGTTCGACCTGCCTGCCCAGGAGGTCCAGCCTGCGGATCTGGGCAAGCCGCTCACGTTCCGGGCCAAGGTCGGGCCTGGCTTCGTGGCGTACGCCGTGGGCGTCTGGGGTTCCAAGGCTCCCGACGCGAGCCACCCGCTCGGCTACCGGCTGCACGAGCCGTTCGGCGGCTTCCCGGAGAACCCCTTCGGAGAGGGCGGCGAGCTGGCGTGGGGCGACGCCACGTATCACCGGCTGCTGGAGCGTCCGCTCAAGGTCCGGGTGATGGACGCCGGGGCCGGGCCCGAGGCGGTGGCCGAGGTCCGAAAGGTGGTTTCCGATTTGCTCGCAAAGGATCCCTTCCAGCTCGTGGACGGCGGCAAGGCCCAGGCGCCGCGCCAGCAGATCGAGATCCTGATCCGCGATGCCGGGCACAGTGCGCTGGCCCGCGAGCTGTCCCGGAAGCTGGGGCGCCCCGCGCTCGTGAAGCCATGGAGCGAGGCGCCGGATCCCATCGTGGTGGCGGTCGGGAAGTGACTCGCGCGGCGCTGGGCTTGTTCTTGGTCGCATGCGCTGGCGTCAGCGCCGAGCGCCGCCCGCTCCCGGACGAGGTCCGGCTGCTGCGCGCAGAGGCGCTCGGGCCGCCGCCGCTGGTCGTGCAGGTCGAGCCAGCGCAGGTCCGAGCGCTCGCGATCGCCGAGCCCGAGACCCGTGCCTGGGTGGCGTACTGGTCCGGCCCCGCCTGCGCCTCGTTCGCGAGGCGGCTGGACCGCGCGGATGGGCGTCGCGCCGCGATCGAGCAGGTGCTCTCCCGCCACGGCCTGCCGCTCGCGCTCACCGCGGTTCCCCTCGTCGAGTCCGGCCACCTCCCGGGCGCCGAGTCGGAAGCGGGAGCGGTCGGCGAGTGGCAGCTGCTGGCCCCCACCGCGCGGTCGCTCGGGCTGCGCGTGGACCCCGGGCTGGACGAGCGCCGCGATCCGGACCGCTCGGCCGAGGCGGGCGCGGCGTACCTCGCGCAGCTCGTGCGCCGCTTCCCCGACCCCTACCTCGCGTGGACGGCCTACAACGCCGGGCCCGAGGCGGTGACCCGCGCGCTGCGCGAAGCCAGGACCGCGGACTACTGGAGCCTGGCGCGCTCGGGCCGGCTCTCGCCCGAGGCGGCGAACTACGTCCCCAAGCTCCTGGCCGCAGCCGTGCTGCTCCGCGACCGGAGCCTCTTGACCTGCAGGACCGGCTCGCGCGCGTCTCGCGCCTCCGAAGGGGCGGTCCAGCCTTGAGCGCGTTCGACTGGCTGCTGGTCGGAGTCCAGGTCGCTCTGCTCGCGCGGTTCCTGGTGGTCCTCGGCTCGGCGCTGCTGCAGGCGCGAAGGCGCGGCGTGACGGCCCGGGGGCCGACCCCCGCGGTCTCGGTGATCATCCCGGCGTTCAACGAGGAGGGGACTGTCGAGCGGTGCGTGCGCGCGCTGCAGGGGCTGGACGAGCCGGAGGTCATCGTCGTCGACGACGGCTCGACGGACGGCACGCGGGCGGTGCTCCGGGGGCTCCAGCGCGAGTACGCCTGGCTGCGCGTGGTCGAGGCGGGGGTGAACAGGGGCAAGGCCGGAGCGCTTGCCTTGGGGATCGCCGCCTCGAGCCGCCCGGTGCTCGTCACCGTCGATGCCGACACCGAGATCGGGCCCGACGCGGTGCGCCTGCTCGCGAGCGCGGTGGGGGCGCCGGGGGTGGGGGCCGCGGCGTGCAACGTGAAGGTCGCCGGGCCCTGGAACTGGCTGCGCGCCTGGCAGGCGCTGGAGTACGTGGCCGCGCTGCACCTGGACCGGCGGGCCCAGGCGCTGTGGGGCTGCATCACCACCGTCCCGGGCGCCGCCGCGGGGTGGCGCCGCGAGGCCGTGGCGCAGGCCGGCGGCTTCAGCGCCGACACCTGCACCGAGGACATGGACCTCACCTTGTCCCTGCACGAGGCGGGCTGGCGCGTGGTCTTCGAGGACCGGGCCGTGGCCTGGACGCTGGCGCCCGCGACGCTCCGCGCGCTGTTCCGGCAGCGGCTGCGCTGGCTCTGGGGGAACCTGCAGTGCCTGTTGAAGCACCGGAGGGCGGTGGGTCGGCTCACCCCTCGAGGCGCCGCGCTCGGCTGGGTGGGGCTGCCCAACGCCTGGTTCGTGCAGCTGGGGACCTGGCTGCTCATGCCGGTCGCGGTCGCCGGCGCGCTGCGCCTCTCGCAGGTGCTGGGCGCGTGGGCCGTGCCGGTCTATGGAGCGCTCTTTGCGCTCGACGTCGGTGCGTGCATCCTCGCCCACGTGCTGGACGGGAGCCGGGCCTCGTGGCAGCTCCCGCTGCAGCGTCTGGCCTTTCCTTTCTTCGGGCTGGCCGTCTTCGGGAGCGCCTGCGCGAGGCGGGTTGCAGGGCGGTCGGTCGGGTGGCAGCCGATGGCGGTGCCTACTCCGTCGGGTCGGTGATGGAGGTGGCAATGACGGCGTATCCCCTGGGTCTGTTCCTGTGCTGTGGTTCCCTGCTGGTCTGCTCCGGGGCGCTCGGCGCGGCTCCGAAGGAGGGCGCGATGGACGTGAAGCTGGAGGTGAAGCAGGCGAAGCGGGTGGGGGACCGGTGGGTGGTCCAGGTGGCGCTCGCTTTCCACAATGGCACCGGCAAGCCAATCGACCTGGACAAGCGCACCGTCTGCGACGGTGGCCACCTCTCCAACCACGTCTTCGACGTCCGCCAAGGGGAGCAGAGGGTCGACTACCTGGGGGAGATGGCCAAGCGCGCGCACCCGGGGCCAGACGGGTTCACCGTGGTGAAGCCCGGCGGGACGTACGAGGTGCTCGTCGAGCTGGGCGGGAAGTACCGGTTCCCGGTGGAGGGCGGTGAGTTCACTGTGGGCTTCGACTCCTTCAACCACTTCTCGAAGGACAAGCTGAAGCTCAGCTCCAACCGGGTGGCCTTCACCCTGGCGCCCTGAAGGTGGGTGTCGTGAGCGCTCCCTTCGCTATCCGGCAAGCAGCAGACGGCTCGTACGAGGTCTTGATCTGCCTCCCCGGGCTGGAGCGGTGGTGCGGGTGCTCCTCGCGCACCGACGCCCTCGCGCAGCTGCCCTCGCTCACGGAGGGCTACGGGAAGCTCCTGCGCGAACTCGACGATCCAGCCGCGGTGCCGGACGTCGAGCAGCTCCGCGCGCTCTTGGAGGGCTCTCGCGCTGCGTCCGAGGCCTTCGCGCGCAGCGGATACCCGTTCGTCGCCAGCATGCTCCGGCACCAGGTCGAGACCCTCGAGCGCCTCTTGGAGGCGCTGTAGGACCTCTCCCCACCCGGAAGTGCCGGGAACGAGGGATCCAGCACTTCGAAAAGCCCAAACAGGCCCGGGAAGGGCCCTGGAAGCCACGCCCTGACGTCGAGGGTGGGGGATCCCTGCTTCAATACCTTGGGCCCGATCCCGTGCTCTCCCAGGGCCTCTCAGGAGCCCCCAGGGGCATTCCTGAGCGATCTGTAAGGTTCTGATAATGCTGGCTTTTGTTGATGGCTCGGCCGCCTGGCGCGGTGCCAGACTCGGCTGCCCCGGCGCGGTGCCAGACTCGGCTGCCCCGGCGCGGCTGCCCGGCGCGGTGCCAGACTCGGCTGCCCGGCGCGGTGCCAGACTCGGCTGCCCGG
>CAZAIE010000708.1:0-4522 GCA_964485035.1 uncultured Myxococcaceae bacterium
GCCTCACCCGACACCGGGGCCGCACGGGGCTGCGGAAGCATCGGGGACCGCAGCGTCGCCCGTCGCCGCATCGACCGGACTCCCTGCGTCCGGACCGGCCCCGGTGTCGGGTGAGGCAGGCAGCCCGGAGTCGGGCATCGCGGCGTCCAGATGCCAGGGGCCGGCATCGTCGGTCGGCTCGGAGGCGTCGAGGGAGGACGACGCCGGCTGCTGCGCGCAGGCAGAGGCGAGCAGGAGTGCGGCTGCGGCAAGAAGGAGCGACTTGGGACGCATGGGCGCAGGGTAGCCCGCCCGTGCATCGGCCGTCGCACGACCGGCTGGCGGACGCCGCGCCTTGGTGCTGCGAGGCCCGCCCTCGTCACTTCAGCGCTTCGCGCAGCTTCCTCGCGAGCGCGACCGGCGAGTAGGGCTTGGCCAGGAAGGACAGCCCCTCCTCCACGACGCCGTGGTGGACGATGACGTCCTCCGTGTAGCCCGAGGTGAACAGGACCCGGATCTCCGGTCTGAGGGCCCGCATCCGGTCCGCGAGCTGCTTGCCGTTGATGCCGGGCATCACCACGTCGGTGAAGAGGAGGTCGATGCGCCCGGGGTGCTGCTCGGCGAGGAGGAAGGCCTCGCCGCCGTTCGCCGCGGCCAGCACCCGGTAGCCGAGCAGGGTGAGCACCTTCACCGCGAGGTCGCGCACCCACGACTCGTCCTCGACCACCAGCACCGTCTCCGTCCCGCGCGGCATGTCGTCGGTGCGCGGCCCGGTCTCCAGCGGCTGCGCCTTGGCCGCTACCCGCGGCAGGTAGATCTTGAAGGTCGTCCCCCGGCCCAGCTCGGAGTAGACCTCGATGAGCCCGCCCGCCTGCTGCACCGCGCCGTAGATGGTCGCCAGCCCCAGCCCGGTCCCGCGCCCCTTGGGCTTGGTGGTGAAGAAGGGCTCGAAGAGGTGCGCCTTCACCTCGTCGCTCATGCCCTCGCCGGTGTCGCTCACCGCCAGCAGCACGTAGTCGCCCGGAGCCATGCCGCCGGGGTGCCGCTCGCACCAGGCCGCGTCGAGCGAGACGTTGGAGGTGTGCACCGAGAGGTGGCCGCCGTCGGGCATGGCGTCGCGGGCGTTCACCGCCAGGTTGACCAGGATCTGCTCCATCTGCCCGGGGTCCACGCGGGTGGGGCCGAGGTCGCCCGCCAGCGCCACCTTCAGCTCCACGTCCTCGCCCAGGATGCGCACCAGCATCTTCTGCAGGTTCCGGATGAGCTCGTTGAGGGTGATGACCTTGGGCTCGATGATCTGCTTGCGGCTGAAGGCGAGGAGCTGCCGGGTGAGCGCCGCGGTGCTGCGCGCCGCCTTCTCCATCTCCCGCAGCCGCTCCACCATCGGGTCGGCGGGGGGCATGTCCATCAGGGCCAGCTCGATGTTCCCGGTGATGCCGGTGAGCAGGTTGTTGAAGTCGTGCGCCACGCCGCCCGCGAGCCGGCCCACCGCCTCCATCTTCATCGCCTGCTGGAGCTGGCCCTCCAGTCGCCGGCGCTCGGCCACGTCCTTGAGCGCCCCCAGCATCCGGTACGGCGCGCCCTGCGCGTCGGTGAGCCAGCCCCCGTTCTCCTCGACGTGGACGTAGCTCCCGTCCTTGCGCCGCAGCCGGTACTCCAGGTGCAGCGGCGTGCGCTCCGCTCGCGATTGCGAGAGGCGGGCGAGCACCTCCTCGCGGTCCTCGGGGTGGATGAGCTTCTCCCAGCCCGCCAGGTCCACCGCGGCGAACTCCGCCTCGGTGCACCCGGTGATGGCCTCGATGGCCCCGGCCCACAGGACCTTCCCCGAGGGGAGGTCCCAGTCGTAGACCAGCTGCCCGGTGGCCAGCGCCGCCGCCCGGTATCGCTCCTCGCTCGCCCGCAGGGCCAGCTCGACCCGCTTGCGGTCGGTGACGTCGCGGATGGTGAGCACCACGCCCTTCACCGGGGTGTCGAGCAGGTTGCAGCCGATGGCCTCCAGGGTGACCCAGTGCCCCTGCTTGTGCTGGTAGCGGTACTCCACCTGGCGGATGAGGCCGGGCGTTTGGATGCCCTCGGCCAGGGCGGTCATCATCGCCTCCTGGTCCTCGGGGTGGATGCGCTCGAACCCGTTGGTGCCCAACAGCTCCGCGGGCTGGTAGCCGAGCACGCGCTCCACCTGCGGCCCCACGAACACCTGGGTCCCCGTGCCGTCGATGATGGTCACGATGTCGTTGAGGTACTGGAAGATGAGCCGGGTGCGCTCGTCGGAGTTGCGCCGCTCCTCTTCCGCCCGCTCGCGCTCGGTGACGTCGTGGGCGATGCCGCCCAGGCACCAGCCGGTCCCGGCGCGGATGGGGAACACGAACTGCTCGAGCCACAGGGTGTTGCCCTCGGCGCGCCACACCTCCATCTTGCGCACGCCTCCGAAGGACACCTGGCCCGTCCGCAGCGCCTCGCGGACGGCGGCCTCGTGGGCCTGACGGCGCTCGGCGGTGCGCTGCTCGGGCGGGGCGAGCAGCTCCATCACCTCCCAGTACGGCCGCCCCAGGACCTGCTCGCGCGGGTGCCCGGTGAGCCGCTCGGCGCCCTGGTTCCACTCGGAGACCCGCCCCTGCTCGTCGACCAGCGTGATGGCCACCAGCGCCTGGTCGGTGAGCACGCGCAGGCGCTCCTCCGAGGGCGAGGCCACGCAGAACGCCGCGGGCCGGCCCTGCCACTCGGTCCGACGGGCCATTACCGCGAGGACGAGGCTCCCGCCGCCGGCAAGCCGCACCCGGACCGTACAGGCGACGTCGGTGTCCGCGGGCAGCCCCGCCGCGTCCACGACCGACTCGAGGGCCAGGTCCTGTGCAAGGAAGCGGCGGTTGCCGAAGAGCAGGGCGCCGCGCGCGTCGCAGACGAACACCGCCACCGGGAGCTGGTTCAGGCAGTCCTGCACCGTCGTGTCGCTCATGGGAGCCTCGAAGCCGATGCCAAGAGATAGCGGCCAGGCCGCGCGGTCGCCGCATGGGGTGGGAGCAACGCGCCCCGGGCAAGGAGTCCCCTGTTTCCGGTATCTTGGCTCTCGAGCACGGAGCCGGGAGGGTGACATGAGAGTCGTGACTGGGTTGCTGGTCCTGTTGGCCGCAAGCTCTGCCCACGCGCAGGTGCAGGTCGTCGCCGGGTCCTACGGGATGAACTGTCGGGCGCAGGCGGGGAACAAGACGGCGCACCTGGCGCAGTCGTGCAACGGGCAGCAGGTTTGCCGCTACCGGATCGATCACAAGGTGATCGGCGACCCGGCGGTGGGCTGCCCCAAGGAGTACGTGGCGGAGTGGCGCTGCGGAAACGGGAACCAGGTCTTCCAGACCAAGGCTGGAGCCGAGGCCGGGTTCGGGACGTTCATCGAGCTCTCGTGTGCAGGCCAGCCAGCGACCCCGCCGAGCGGCGCGGGCGTGCAGGTCGTCGGCGGTTCGTACGGGCTGAACTGCAAGGCGGCGGCGGGGAACAAGACGGCGCACCTGGCGCAGTCGTGCAACGGGCAGCAGGTTTGCCGCTACCGGATCGATCACAAGGTGATCGGCGACCCGGCGGTGGGCTGCCCCAAGGAGTACGTGGCGGAGTGGCGCTGCGGAAACGGGAACCAGGTCTTCCAGGCCAAGGCCGGGGCGGAGGCCGGGTTCGGGACGGTCATCGAACTCTCGTGTGCAGGCCAGGCGACTGCGCCCGTGGCGCCGCCGTCCGGGAACGGCCTGCAGATCCTCGAGGCGAGCTACGGCCTGAACTGCGGGGCGCAGCGCGGGAACGTCACGGCGCACCTTGCCCAGACCTGCGGCGGACGGCACGACTGCGACTACGTGGTGGACCACAAGGTCATCGGCGATCCGGCGGTGGGGTGCCCCAAGGAGTACACCGCGGAGTGGCGCTGCGACCGAGCGCCTGCGGTCTACCGCGTGACCTTGCCGGGAGAGGCCGGCTTCCGGAGCACCGCGCGGCTGCTCTGCCCCTGAAATCGCGAGTTGTTGCCCACAAGCAGCGCTCTGCAGCGAGTGTCTACCCGGCGCAGGCGACTCGCAGCTTAAGCGCGTCTCCCGCGTGCAGCCGGCAGCGCCCCTCGAAGGTCACTCGGGCGGGCGCCGATCCGGCGGGCGGGTCGTAGGTGAAGCCGTCGCCCACGCGGCAGGTCTGGGTCTCTCCGGTCACGGACCGGGTCACGTCGAAGAAGAGGAGCCTCGGGTCCGCCGGCGGCCGCTCGAGCTCCACGGTGTGCGGGGCGTTCACCAGCCCCGCGATGCGCGTCAGGGCGTCGGTGTAGTCGTTGTCGCAGATCGACTCGATGAGGCCGTTCGGGGCGAGCTGGGTCACTGCGTCTTGGTAGCGGACGGCGATGCCGTAGGCCTCGGTGGTGGCGGACTGGCAACGCGCTGGACGCTGGCTCCCATCCACCGCGCCCACCACAGCCAGGAACACTTCGCGGCGGCGCCCGGTCTGGGTCCCGTCGTCCAGGCCCTGCAGGAAGGCCACGTAGTTCGCGACTGGCTCCAGCTTCGCGCGGCCGGCCGCG
>CAZAIE010000709.1:0-4521 GCA_964485035.1 uncultured Myxococcaceae bacterium
TCACTGGCTAGCGCCTGGCCTTCCGCCGACTCCAGGTCGATGCGGGTGAACGGAATTCCACTTTGCTCCAGGTAGGCGATGATCTTGCGGCTGCGCCGGCAGTCACGCGCCGGGAGAATCGTTATGTTGGGCATCAGTCGCTCCTGTCGTCGAAAAGGCGCGGGAACATACGCCGCCGGGGCGGCGCTGACGAGGGACTGGGCAGGGCAGGGGGAAGCCCCGGCCTGGGCTCTCGCGGTCAGGGGACGCGCACGGGGTAGTCGACGGCGCGCCCCGCCTGCGAGACGCGGAACGAGGGGCCGTTCACCGTGACGTCGATGGGCCCCAGCGGGCGGTCCTCCTCGGTCATCCAGATGGCCGAGCCGATGGCCTGGAGGCGGCCCACGGTGCCCAGGTGCGGGTGGCCGTAGGAGTTGTTCCAGCCCACGGAGATGAGCGAGACGGTGGGGTCGAGCCAGAGCAGGAAGGTGGGGTTGGAGGAGGTCCCGGAGCCGTGGTGGTGGACCTTGTAGACGTCCACCGCTCCGACCGCCATGCGCAGGCCGGTCTCGAGGTCGGGGGTGGAGCCGGTGAGGTCGCCGCCCAGGAGCATGGAGAAGCGGCCGTGGTTCATGCGCAGGACCACCGAGCGCGCGTTCTCGTCGTCGATGGCCGCGCCGTTCACCTGCACGACCTTGAAGCAGACCTGGTCGCAGAGCGTGAAGGTCTGGCCCACCGAGACGCCCTGGCGCTGCGAAGCGAACTGACTGGCGTACTGCTCATAGGCCTGGGTCCCGATGCTGGCAGGTCCGCGGTCGTAGACGCGGCGCACGGTGAGGGCGCCGCTGCCCACCGCCACCTCGTCGAGCCCGCCGAGGTGGTCCGCGTGGTAGTGCGAGGCCACCGCGAAGTCGAGGCGCGAGATCCCGCTGGCGGCGAAGTGGGCCTTGATGGTCGTCCCGCTGCCCTTGGGCCCGCCGTCCACCAGCGCTGCGCAGCCGCCGGGGGCAAGGATGGCGATGGAGTCGCCCTGGCCGACGTCGAGCATCGTGACCTTCAGCTCCCCGGTCGCGGCGAAGTCGGGCTTGCAGGGGTCGGTGCAGTTGGGCCCGGTGCAGACCGGGGTGTGGCTGCAGGTCCCCGAGATGCACCGATCGAGCGTCGCGGGATTGTGGTCGTCGCAGTCCGCGGGGGTGGTGCAGGCAGGGGGCTCGCCGGCGTCGGAGCCCACGCCCGCATCGGCCGGGGTCTGCGGGCCGACGTTCTGGCAGGTGCCTTGGACGCACGAGTCCGCGGTCGAGGGATCGCCGTCGTCGCACTGGTCATCCGAGCGGCACGGCTCGGCGACCGGGGTGAAGCAGCCGGTGAGGGCGAGCGTGATCAGCGTGGGGAGGAGCGCGAGCCGGGTGCGAAGCGACATCCTGTCTCCATAGCTGGAGGGGCATGCTTTGACACCCTTTCGATTCGGGGGGGCCGTTCCCAGAGTCTCCTTCGTCGCCCTTCCGGGGAGGCGTGGCAGCTTCCGGCAGCCGGGTTTTGCGACCTCGGCGCGAAATTCGCGGGTGTCCGGGGCTCGGACTACCATCCGCCGCCCGCCCGCTCCCGGGCGACGCTGCAAGGAACCACCACGATGAAGAAGAAGACCCGAGCGACGGCCAAACGAGCGACGAGGCGCCCTGTCCAGAAGCCGACACGGAAGGCCAGGGCGTCGAAGAAGCCCGCGGCCAGGAAGACCTCCCGGAGGCCGGCCAAGAAGCGCGTGCGCGCCGCGAGGAAGCCCCTCGCGCCGAAGGCCACGAAGAGGGCTGCGACCAGGTCCACGAAGGCTTCCGGTGCGCCCGGTCTGGTCTTCCAGGCGGCGAGTCCCCAGCACCGGACGGCATCCTGCGCGGGCGGCGCCTACGTGCTCGTCTCCCACGACAAGGTCTTGTGGACCACCGAGTGGCGGCCCACGACCGGAAGGCCGGAGCGTCTCGGCTTCCGCGAGCCGCTCGCCGTCGCCGAGGCCAACTGCCAGCGCCACCGCACGCTGATCGAGGCGAATGCGCTGCTGGTCGGGGCGAATGCGGCCCACCTCACCGGCGCCGACGTCACGGGCGCGGCGGTGGCCTGGAAGCGCGGACGGCGGTGAGGCGGGTCTCGCCCCTGCTCAATCTCCGGGGGGCTGAGCTGCGCTCCTCGGGGATCACTTCCCTACGCGCAAGGTGATGGAGCTTCGGGTCGCCGCCTCGACGATGAGCTGGCGCCGTTCGACCTTCAGCTGGGCCGTTGTGAGTCCTTCGACTCCGCGCGGGTGCTCGACGCTGAAGGTGGCAGTACTCCCCTCGACGGCGGAAGACAGGAGCTTGGCGCCGGCGGTCTCGAGGCTCTTCCCGAGGAGGCGCACGAACCGGGAGTCGAGGACGTCGTGGACAGTGACCGAGATGGCCGCGGCGGGTCCGGTCCTGGCTCCCAGGGTTGCTTGGAGCTGGGAGGCATACTCGTCGGTCGCCTGGACCAGGGTGGGTGTGCCCTCGTCCGCGACCGGGCTGATCCGCTCGAGCAGGATCTCTCTCGAGGGCAGGCGAACCGCGTTGAACGACACATTCCTCTTCCCGGCGCCGGGCATGAGCTCCGCGCGGATCAGGATGTCCGCCCTGCTCACGTCGATCGGCTGCTTCGAGCGCTCCGCGGCGCTCACCGGCTCGTCGACGGAGAGAGGCCGACCCGAGACCACGATGAAGCCCGCTCTGCGGAGCGAATTCTGAAGGGTGGATTCAAGAGCGGAATCCGGGCTGGAAACCACGACTCGTGCGTGCGAAGGCGCAGCGGACAGGACGGCCATGAGGACGGGGAGAAGCATGGGGTTCCTGCGTTCGGGTTGTTCAGGATGGGGGAACGACTTGATTTGTCGCCGACTCTACTCGCGGCGGGCGATCGGGAGTCAAGCCGGCGGCCGAGCAGTCCGGGAGGTCACAAGACCTCGAGTTGCGTCTGCGGCTGGCCCCGCCGCTACTGGTCGTAGCCCCAGGCCGCGTCGGGGAAGCCGAGGACCAGGGTCTCGTTGTCCGTGGTGGTGAGCACGGTGACGAACCCCTCGGCGGAGGAGGTGGCGCTGCCGAGGTTGTTGGAGAGCTTCTCGTCGCGGCTCAGCAGAGCCTCGCCGCCCTTCCACGGGTGCAGGCCAAAGTTGTCGGGGCCGGCGTTCGAGGGGAAGACCTGCAGGAAGTAGCGGCGGTCGGGAGTCTCCCAGAAGCGCTCGTTCCCCGTCGTGAAGTGGAAGCGGTCGGTCAGGCCGTCCTGCGTCACCGTCCAGGCATCCAGGTCGACCCAGTAGAAGCCGTAGAAGGTGAGCCCGTCCTTCTCGCCCAGCGTGACCAGCGCCTGCGGCCGCGGAGTCGAGGGGCCCTGGTAGGGCCGCCGCAGCACCACGCTGCGCACCGCCGAGGAGCCGCTCCCGCCCACGGGGAGCAGGTCCACCTTCGGCGTCGCCGCCGGCGGGAGCACGACGCGTCCGAGCGTGGACGCATACGTCGAGGTGTGGGTCGTGAGGTACAGGTACGAGTGGCGCGGGGCGTCCACCACGCGCTCGTCCAGCGTGAGCGAGGTCCAGGTCACCGGCGCGCGGACGATGGTCGGGGTGCCGCCGAGGGTGGAGAGATCGATCAGCGTGAAGTCGCTGCGGGTGGGGATGACCATCCACGGGTGGTCGTCGCTGCCCACCACCACCGCCGACTGCCGCTCCCGGGCCGAGTAGTCGAACTGGATGGAGGAGAGCGGCGTCTGCGTCCGCGCTCCGGCGGCGTCCACCTTCACCAGACGACCCGCCCCCAGGGACGTCGGGCCGCAGGCGAAGTAGACGTTCCCCGAGGGATCCACCACGGGGTTGGTGAACACCGGGTTGGAGATGCCCGCGCAGAGCGTCTCCTCCAGCGCGACCACCGCGGAGCGGCCCACGAGGTCCACCAGCGCGAAGGCCTCGGTGCAGCCGGCGTACTTCGGGTCCTTCGCGTACTTGCCCATCAGCGCGACCCGGTGGTGCACCGGGTCCACCACGCCCTCGGTGTAGGGCTGCCCCTCGAGCGAGCCCGGCGAGCACAGCTCAGTCTGGGGGAAGGTCTTCTTGAAGCCTGCGGTGCTGTTTCCCAGCTCGGCGATGGCCGCCTGGCCGTTGCCCACGAAGAGCGCGGTTCCGCCGGTGAGGTCGGGCCGCGCGATGGTCCCGTCGATGAAGACCGAGGCCCAGTCCGCTGGCGAGGGGCCCAGGTTCGCGACGACCACTGCCCGCGAGGTCCGGGTTTGCACCTCGAACGTCGCCGCCTGGTCCTCGTTCCATGCGCCAGCCGGCTGCGAGTCCGTCACCTTCACCGCGAGCTTGAACTCCGGGGCGGCGCCGCAGCCTGGGTATCCGGTCGCTGGCGAGAGCGTGATGGCGAACGGCCACTTGCCGTCGACGGCTGGTCCGGTGGGCCCGCAGGTCGGCGCGGGATCGAACGGCTGGGCGCACGAGGTCCCGGGGAGCGAGGTCACCGCGGTCACCACGCAGACGGGGGCGGCGGGCAC
>CAZAIE010000710.1:0-3751 GCA_964485035.1 uncultured Myxococcaceae bacterium
GGAGAGCAGCGCCGGTCCCCCGTCCGCGCCCGCGACGCGCTCGACGAAGACCAGCCCTGGCTCGTGCTTCATCGACTGCCAGGTGCTCTCGGACACATGGGTGAAGGCTGGGTCGCCAGTCCCTGCGACGAACTCCGGGTGGCCGCCGCCGACCACCACCTCGGGCCGGGTCGTCTTGAGGATCTCGTCGGCGAGGCCCAGGTACGCGCCGCGGTCCACCGAGTGGGCGACGAAGGCGGCGGGAGTGGCGTGCGAGAACGGCACCGTGGTCACGACGCCGATGGCCAGGCCCCGCTCCTCGCGCAACTGCTGCATGGAGGTCCGCAGCGCGCCGTGCTCGCCGTCGCCCGGAGCCCAGGCGAGGTTGCCGCTGTCGGTCTTGACCCCAGTGGACATCGCGGTCGCGGAGGACGCGGAGTCCGTCGCCAGATAGACGACGGTGCCCTCGCCATCCTTGGGGAAGAAGTAGCCGTCGAGCTCAGGGAGGGCGAGCAGCGGGTAGGGCTTGTCGCCTCCGCGGGACGGGTCGTAGCCCACGCGCGGGTCGAAGGTCAGGGCGGAGTAGGGAGGCAGGCCCTCGAGCGAAGCCCGGGTGTCGTAGGCGGTCACGTCCCAGGTGGTGACGAACGTGCGCGCCGGAAAGGAGTGGAAGACCAGCCCGTCGTCGCGGCCCGTCAGGTAGCGGCTCCCGGAGATCTCGTGGGCGAGCTGCATCCCGTCGCCGATGAAGAGGATGACGTGGCGCCGGCGGCCGCCGCTGAGCACCGCCTGCGTCCCGTCGGGGCACGCCACCACGCGCGAGCCGTCCGGGCGGTCCTCGACCCAGCAGGAGGTGCCGTCGACGCCGTTCGTCCCGGGCTTCCCCGGCTCGCCGTCCTTCGGGGCGGGGATGGTCACCTGGGTTCCGTCGGTGCAGGTCACGGTGACCGAGCCATCGGCCCGGCGCTTCGCGCTGCACGAGGAGCCGGGCGGGCCTTCGGCGCCGCGGCAGCCGAGCACGAGGCCCAGCAGGAGCAGCGCGAAGCAGGGAGAACGGACCATGGCGGCCTCGAGGTGCGGGCAAGGGCACTGTAGGGCATCCCCGGTCGAGGAAGGGCTCGGAACGGCCTACCGCACGCTCAGCCTGAACGGCAGCAGCGCCAGCGGCCCCTCGGGCAGCTCCAGCGCCACACCCAGCGCCCCGGCGGGCTCCCCCAGCGTGCGCCCCACGCGGTGCAGCGCCTCGGCGCCTTGGTCGCCGAGGTCCAGGTCCAAGAGCCCTCCGCGTTCACGAAGCACCTCGAGGTCGTACTCCTCCCCTCCCAGCCCTGCGCGCTCCTGCACCCAGGCCAGCGCCTCGCGCACGCCGCCCAGCTCGTCCACCAGCTTGTGCTGCAGCGCCGCCTCGCCGCTGAAGACCCGGCCGCGGCCGACGGCATCGACCGCCGCCTTGTCGAGCTTTCGGCACTCGGCGACCCGGGTGATGAACAGGTCGTAGAACTCGTCCATGTACGCCTGCATCGCCTGCTGCTCGCTCGCGCTCCACGGCCGGGTCAGCGAGAGCAGGTCCGCGTGTTCGCCCCGCCGCACCGTCTGCTGCTTCACCCCCAGCTTCTCCAGCAGCCCGCTCAGGTCCGGCTTGAGCGCGAAGACCCCGATGGAGCCAGTCAGCGTCGAGGGCTCGGCGAAGACTCGCTCGGCGCCCATGGCCACGTAGTAGCCGCCGCTCGCCGCGTAGTCGCCCATCACGGCCACCAGCGGCTTCACCTCGCGCACCTTGCGCACCGCGCGCCAGAGCAGGTCGCTGGCGGCGCCGCTGCCGCCGGACGAGTCCACCCGGAGCACGATGGCCCTGATCGACGGGTCCCGCGCCGCTGCGTCGAGCGAGCGCAGCGCGGTCTCGGCTCCGGCGATGCGCGTGAGCCCGAACAGATCCGATCGGTCCTTGCCCTCGGCGATCATCCCCTCGAGGTTGATGAGCGCGATCTTCGGGCGCGTCCCCCAGCGCGGCGGCGACGCGACCCGCGCCGGCAGCTCCCCGACGAGATCCAGGTCGCGGCCGGCGGCCTCCCGCAGCACGCCCGGGAGCTCGTCCGGGTAGAGCACCTGGTCCACCAGCCCCGCCTCCTTGGCCATGCTCGCGGTGAGCACGCCCCGCGCCTGAGCCTCGGCGAGCCGCTCCGGCTTCACGCCGCGCGACTGGTCGACCGCCCTCGCCATCCGCCCCGACAGCCCGTCCAGCCAGGCGTCGAGCATCTCCCGCTCCTCGGGGGTCATCTCGGTGCGCGTCCAGGTGTCGGGCGCGGTCTTGTGGCTGCCTACCTTGGCCACGTCCACGCGCACGCCCAGGTTCGCGAGCGCCCCGGCGAGGTAGTTCGAGGTCACCGAGTAGCCGTTGAGCAGGAAGGTCGCCTGCGGCACCGTCCAGATGCGCTCCGCCGCCGTCGCCAGCAGGTACTCGGCGTCCCCTCCGCCCAGGAAGATGGCGTAGACGTGCTTGCCGGCCGCGCGCGTGCGCAGGAACTCCTGGCGCAGCTCCTCGATGCGCGCCGCGCCGACCCCCGATAGCTCGCCGAGCTTGAGCAGCACCCCCGCCACCTCCGGGGTCCGGCGCGCACGCTCCAAGAGCGAGAGCAACTCCAGGTACGGCTCGCGCGAGGAGGGCGCGACGAGCTGCTGCAGCAACCCGCCCTCCTTCTTGGCGACCAGGGCCGGCACGTCCACCACCAGCAGCTGGTCCCGGTAGAAGGGCAGCCCGCGGACCCGGTCCATCGACGCACGGACCTGGGTCACGGTGTGCCAGTGCTGCAGATCGCCGACCATCCCGCCCGCGAAGGTCGCGCCGAAGTGGCCGGTGTTGAGCGTGAGCGCGACCTGGCCCATCAGGTCCTTCCCGTCGAGCCCCATCGCGAAGCCGCCGGAGACGACCAGGCCCTCGAGCGGCTCGACCCGGGCGGCGAAGTTGAGCCGCGCGCCGTCGAACCCGGTCTGGTCGTCGACCAAGAGATCTGCGGCGAGCGAGACACGATCGGCCCCGGGCCGGCCGGCGATGCCGAGCGTGAAGCGCCGGGGCGCGGTGGTCGCCACTCCGGTCCGGGGGCCGTCGAAGTCCTGCGCCGTCGCCGCGATGGAGAGGAAGCGCCAGGGGTGGAAGGTCAGCCCCGCGTCCCAGCCGGTGTGCGCTCCCTCCGCGACCTGGCCCGAGCGGTCCTCGGGCGCGGCCACGGAGTTGAAGGTGAGCCCCAGCGAGAGCAGCCTTCCGCCCAGGGCGAGGCTGGCCGCGGTGCGGCGGAGCGACGGGCCCGTCGCGGGGCGCAGCCAGGACACGCCCACGCCGACGCCACCCCAGCCGAAGAGCCCGGTGCCCACGAACAGCGCGTCGGTGGTGCGCGTCGAGGCGAGGGTGCGCTCGTGCAGGTAGAGGAGCTGCGGCTTCTCCAGGAGCGCGAGACCGGCCGGATTGAGCTGCACCGCGGCGGCGTCGTCGATGAGCGCCGGGCTCGTGGGCGGCAGCGCCACCCCGCGTCCGGTGCGCAGCTCCGAGGTCTGTGCCGAGGCGAGCGCCGGGACGAGGAGGGACAAGAGGCCAAGGAGTCGGACGGCGCGGGTCATGGACGCTCCGGGTGCAAGAGGCGCGGATACTACCGCGGGCCCCGCCCCGTCCCTTCCCCAAGCCGGGGCGGCTCGGCGCTTCGTTGGAAGGAGTACGCTCTGGGCCATGTCCCTGCGCGCCCTGGTCCTCGTCGCCCTCGGTCTGGTCGTCGCTCCCGCT
>CAZAIE010000710.1:3761-4511 GCA_964485035.1 uncultured Myxococcaceae bacterium
AACCTCGGCGCGAGCGGCGCGGTCACGCCGGCCACGGCCGCCAAGGTGGGCAAGGCCGGGGCGATCGGCGTCACCGGGGCCGTGGCGGCGGAGCGCGCAGGGCTCGCGTTCGCAAGCCTCGGAGACGACGCCGCGCGCTCCACCGCGTTCCTCGCCCGTACCGGCGAGGGCGAGCTTCTCTGGGCGACCAAGGCCGCCGGCACCGAGACGCTCTCTGCGGGAAAGGTCAGCGAGGCTGTCTCTGGGCTCGGGGCTTCCGGCGGCAAGCCGGCGCTGCTGCTCGATCACTCCGCGGCGGAGCTGGCCCCGCAGCTCGCCCGGGAGAACCCCGCGGCGGAGCTGATGCTCGTCGAGGGCCAGAAGCGGCTCCCGCTGCGGCAGAAGCCAGGCGGCGAGCTCGGCGATCTGGTCGTGGACGTCGCTGGCGAGGCGGTGGACCTCGGCGACTACCTGGGCGCGGGGGAGCAGACGGACGACGAGTCCGATGCCTGGCCCATCCTCGGCGGCGCGGTCGTCCTGCTCGCCTTCGTCGTCTGGCTCGCGGTGCGCAAGAAGAGCGCCCCCCAGCCCGCCTGAAGCCCTGCCCGTCCGGGCTGTCCCCGTCCCACGGCCCGGGGTCTCGGCGCTGGCCACTGCCCGGCCGCGGCGCAATACTCCGCGCGCGCCGAAAGCCCGGAGGACGTACCCCGGCCCTGTGCGTCAGACTCCACTCCTTCGAGACTCCGCCATGCAGACCGGCAACCTCCCCAC
>CAZAIE010000711.1:0-4507 GCA_964485035.1 uncultured Myxococcaceae bacterium
GTGCGCCGGCTGCGCCCCGACCTCCCGGTGGTCATCGCCAGCGGCCTGCCCGGCGGCGCGGGGGTGGGCCGGGACGACCCGCTGGTGGAGCACGTGCAGAAGCCCTTCAAGCGCCAGGAGCTCCTGTCCGCCCTCGCACGGGTGCGCGGCCAGCGGCGCCCACATCCTTGACCGGCGCCGCCGGCGTGTGCTTCAAGCCCCTCGTTGCCCATCACCCCCTTGCCGGCTCGGGCCGGCGCCTGCGAGGCCCCATGCGTCTGCTGACCTCCGCCCTCCTCCTTCTCGCCTTGCCCGCGCTCGCCGCTGCGCCTGCGGCCCCGACCGCCACCCCTGCCGCGCCCCCAGCAGCCAAGGAGCCCGCCGTGTCCCTGCCGGACCTCGCCCGCCTGCAGCAGATGGCCGGACGCTTCGCCGTCACTCCCCTGAAGGTGGACGTGAGCCGCCTCTCCGCGGGTGACCGCAAGGCGCTGGTGAAGCTCATCGAGGCGTCCCGGGCGCTGGACGGGCTGTTCATGCAGCAGCTCTGGGCGGGCAACGCCCAGGCCCTGGCGAAGGCCCGGCAGGACACCACGCCGCTGGGCAAGGCCCGCGCCCGCTACTACTGGATGAACCGCGGGCCCTTCTCCTCGCTCGACGAGCACGCGGCCTTCGTCCCCGGCGTCCCCCCGCGCAAGCCCGCAGGCGCCAACTTCTACCCGGAGGACATGACCCGCGAAGAGTTCGAAACCTTCGTCGCGGCGCTGCCCCCGGGCCAGCAGACGGAGGCCCGTGGCTTCTTCACCGTGGTGCGCCGCGGCGCGGACGGGAAGCTCACCCTGGTGCCCTACTCCAAGGAGTACCAGGCGGAGCTCGGCGTCATCGGGGCGCTGCTCGCGGAGGCCGCGGCGGCGACCGACAACGCCTCGCTCAAGGCCTTCCTCACCGCCCGGGCCAAGGCCTTCGCGACCAACGACTACTTCGACTCCGACGTGGCGTGGATGGACCTGGACGCGCCGCTGGACGTCACCTTCGGGCCGTACGAGACCTACAACGACGAGCTCTTCGGCTACAAGGCGGCCTTCGAGGCCTACGTGACCCTGCGCGACGACGCGGAGTCGAAGAAGCTGGCCGCGTTCTCGAACCACCTGCAGGCCATCGAGGACGCGCTCCCCATTCCGGCGGAGCACAAGAACCCGAAGATCGGCGCGCAGTCGCCCATCCGCGTGGTGCAGCAGATCTTCGCGGCCGGCGACGCCTCCCACGGGGTGAAGTCCGCCGCCTACAACCTGCCCAACGACGAGCGGGTGATCACGCAGAAGGGCAGCAAGCGGGTGATGCTGAAGAACGTCCAGCAGGCGAAGTTCGACTCGGTGCTGGTCCCCATCTCCCGGCAGGTGCTGGCCAAGAAGGAGCAGGGCGAGCTCTCCTTCGACCTCTTCTTCACCCACATCCTGGCGCACGAGCTGGTCCACGGCCTCGGCCCCCACCAGATCAAGGTCGCGGGGCGCGCCACCACCGTGCGCGAGGAGCTGAAGGACCTCTACAGCGCGACCGAGGAGGCCAAGGCCGACGTGCTGGGGCTCTTCGCACTCCAGTTCCTCATGGACCACGCGGAAAAGCTGGGCACCAAGGGACTGGTCCCCACCGGGGAAAAGGCCGAGCGCCAGATGTACGTGACCTTCCTCGCCTCCTCCTTCCGGACCATGCGGTTCGGCATCCACGAGGCGCACGGGAAGGGCATGGCGCTGCAGGTGAGCTACCTGATGGACAAGGGCGCCATCGTCGCCAAGGCGGACGGGACGTTCTCGGTGGACCTCGCGAAGTTCAAGTCCGGCATCCGCGACCTGGCCCACGATCTCCTGATGCTCGAGGCGACCGGGGACTACGCCGGCGCGAAGAAGATGCTCGACACCTACGGCGTGGCCCGCCCCGAGGTGGCCCGCGCGCTCTCGAAGCTCACGGCCATCCCCATCGACATCGAGCCGGTCTTCGTGACCGCGGACCAGCTCGCGCCGCCGAAGAAGTGAGGCGTCCGGAGCTCCAGGACCTGACGGCCCCGGACCTCTCCCGGCTCGGGGCCGCGGACCTGCGCGCGGCGGGTGCAGAGGGGCTCTCCCGCGGCGAGCGGGTGCAGGCAGCGTTTGGCGACCAGGGCGTCGAGACCCTGATCCTCGGCGGGCGCGCCGCGCAGGCCTCTGGCGGGGCCGCCGTGTGGGGCGACTGGCGCGACGGCCGGCTGCACGTGGGCAGCCACCAGCTCGACCTCGACGGGGTCTGTGTCTGCCCGGCCTGCGAGACCTTCGCAGGCCTCTGCGGCGACGACGACGAGTAGCGGGCACGAACGCGCGCTTCCCTCTGAGCACCGCCATGGTATGAAACCCGACCTTCTGTCCGGAGGGAGGACTGCATGGCGAAGGACTCCAAGGAGCCCCAGAACACCGAGGACCTCGGTCTGGCCGAGGCGGTGCTGGGCAGGAAGGCCCTCGCCCTGCTCGACGGGACGGCCCAGCGCAACCTGATGGCCGGCGGGCTGCTCTTCGCCGCCGGCGTCGTCGCGGCGGCGGTGGGCGGGACCCCTCCCTCGGGGTCGACCTCGACGGCGGCGGTGGGCTGGGGCGCGCTGCTGGCCGGGGCGGTCCTGTTCCTGCGCGGCCTCGCCCAGAAGGTCTGGCCGCTGGAGGCGAACCTCGCGCCGGGCGCGCGCAGCCCCGCCCAGGAGCGCCGGGACGTCGCGGGCATCGCCCTCTTCGCCGCGCTGGTGTTCGTGCCCTGGCTGGGCGCGGTGGGCATGTGGGACCCGTGGGAGGTCCACTACGGCGAGGTGGCGCGCACGATGGTGGTGAAGCGCGACTTCATCTTCCCCTACTGGGAGAACTCGTACTTCTTCTCCAAGCCGCCGCTCACGATGTGGCTGCAGGGCCTGGGCATCGCCCTCACCGGGGCCACCGCCGACAACCTCGGCAACGGTCCGCTGGGGCTGTACCTCGAGTGGGGCATGCGGCTGCCCTTCGCGCTCCTGGCGATCGTGGCGGTGTCGCTGCTCTCCCTGGCGGTGGGGCGCATCTTCGGGCGCCGGGCCGGGCTCATCGCCGGCTTCGCCACGGCCACCAGCCCGCTCTACTTCATGCTGGCGCGCCAGGCGGTGACGGACACGCCGTTCGTGACGCTGATGGTCTCGGGACTCGCGTGCTTCATGATCGCCGAGTTCGACCCCGCGACCCGGGGCGAGCTGGACGAGCGCGGCGTGCCCAAAACGAAGGGGGCCACGGTCTGGTGGTCGTGGGCCTACGTCTTCCTCGCGTTCGCGACGCTGGCCAAGGGGCTCTTGGGCTTCATGCTCCCGGGGCTCATCCTGCTCCTCTACCTGCTGGTGAGCTGGGACTGGAAGCTGTTGCGGCGGGCGCGCATCGGCCACGGCCTGGCGCTGCTCGCGCTCATCGCGGTGCCCTGGTACCTCACCCTCTCGCTCTTCCAGGGAGTCGATGACGAGTCGAAGCGCTTCTTCTACCGCTTCTTCATCCACGACCACGTCAACCGCCTCACCGCGGGGGTGCACACCACCACCCCGGGCGGCACCTTCACCTACTTCATCGAGCAGCTCGGCTTCGCGCTCTTCCCCTGGGTGGCGCTGGTGCCCGGGGCCATGGTGGCCATCGGCAAGCTGATGCCGCGCGACCCCGAGCCCAAGAACCGCGCCGCGCTCTTCGTCACCATCTGGACCGCGGCCTCGTTCTTCGTGTTCGCGATGAGCGCCACCAAGTTCCACCACTACTGCTTCCCGGTGGTGCCGCCACTGGCGGTGCTGTGCGCCTTGTGGGCGGACCGGCTGTGGAAGGAGGGCGTGGAGGGCAACGCGGTGCCCATCCTGCTGGGCCTGGGGTTCTTCGCCGCGGTGGCGCAGAACATCTGGATGGAGCCCAAGGTCCTGCCCAACATGTTCATCTACCAGTACGAGCGCGCCTACCCGATGCGCGAGGTGGACCCGAGGCAGGTCTTCGCGGTGCTCTTCATCGGCGGCGGGCTCTGGCTCGGCCTGGCCTACGTGTGGCGGGCCAAGGCGATGCTGGTGGCGACCTTCGCGGCGGTGGCGATGCTCTTCGCCGGCTACGTGAGCTGGGTGCACTGGCCGAAGCTGACCCCGCACTGGACGCAGCGAGAGCTGGTCTGGACCTACTACCAGGAGCGCGGCACCCCCAACGAGCCGATCATCGCGTACTACATGAACTGGCGCGGCGAGACGTTCTACACCTCGAACACCATCCGGCAGATCAAGGACAACGGGCACTGGGAGGACGTGCTGGCCCAGCCTGGCCGCTTCTGGGTGCTGGTGGAGCAGAGCCGCTACAACGGGATGAAGACCTCGGCGGAGAGCAAGGGCCGCAAGGTCCGCATCGAGGACCGGACCTGCAACAAGTTCTTCCTGGCCTCGGTGAACTGAGACCCTCGACAGGACCGACCTGAAGCGACGCCCCGGCCCTGGTGCCGGGGCGTTCGTCTTCCTGGGCCCGCCGAGGGGCGCTTGGCAGAC
>CAZAIE010000712.1:0-2311 GCA_964485035.1 uncultured Myxococcaceae bacterium
CACCCAGTCCACGTCCACCCAACACCGAGCCCCGGCGCTGAGGCACCGGGGCTCGAGACTCAGCAGGACCTCAGGTCCCTGGGCCTACCACTTCCGGTAGGGGGCCAGCTCCTCGGCGGCGGTGTACTCCGCGCGGGACAGCGCGTCCTTGTACCGGGTGTCCACCAAGTCATCGACCAGCTTGGTGTAGGTCTCCTCGACCTTCTTCTGGGCCTTCTCCTCGAGCGGGCCGCAGGTCTTCTCGCGGTCGGCGCGCTGCTTCTCCTCGAGCTCCGCCGCGCGGGCCTCGTTGGCCGGGACCACACCGCCCTGGTCGCGGGCGGTCTTGCGCACCGCCTCGATCTTGGTCCAAGCCGCCTCGTACTTCTTGTCGATCTTCAGGTGGCAGTCCGCGATCGCCTTGGCCATGGGGACCAGCGGGCGGCCGGGGCTGGGCTCGTTGTGGCAGCCCTTGAACTGGAACTGGGACTTCACCACCACGTTCTTGGGCGGCTCGGTGGTCGCGTCCTTCTTGTAGGTGTGGGAGTCCGCGCCGTTGACGCGCACGAAGTTCAGGTAGGTGTTGCCGCCCACGTCGTCCACGTAGGTGGTGAGCGCCGGCTCGCCGTTGACGTAGGTGAAGGTCCCGGGGACCGGCTTGGTCCACAGCTCGTACCAGGACTCGGTGTCGCAGCGGTCCGGCCAGCTCAGACCGATGTGCGCGGCGACCTGCATCGGGAACTTCGACTTCTCCCAGGCGAGCACCGCGTAGCGCAGGCCGTTCTTGCTGCCCGCGAAGACCAGGTTCGCGTTGGCGGTGACCTTGGCCGGGTGGGTCATGCAGAAGCCCTGACCCTTGAACGCGTTCCACTTGTCGCCGGCGCGGCGCAGCGAGAACTCCTGGGGCCCGGTGCCGGGGCCGGCCATCTGCCAGAAGAACTCCTTCACCTCCTCGGTGCCCGAGTAGTTGGCGAAGCTGCCCACCAGCAGGTAGCAGGTGTCCGCCTTGGCGTTGACCTCGATCTTGAGCGCCTTGCCCGTGGTGCGGCCGCTGGTGGCCAACTCGGCGCCGAAGAACTCGGCGAGCGTCTTCTGGGCCTCGGGGTCGGGCTTGGCCCACAGCGAGAGCGCGCGGAAGAAGCCCAGCTCCTGCGTGTAAAAGGTCGCGGCGTCGGGGTAGATGGCTTTCACGCCGGCGGCGGCCTGGTCCAGCGCGGTGAGCTGTGCCTCGGTGATCTCCGTGTTGCTGCTGACGGCCTTGTAGAGGTCGCTCAGCGCCTGGTTGGCGACGCGGCCGGCCTCGCGGGTCTTCTCCTGCAGCGCCCTGCGGTCGGCCTCGGCCTTCTTCTCTGCCTCGCGCTTGGCCTTGGCCTCCTGCTCCTGGCCGAAGCGCTGGGCCACGGTGGCGTTCTCGGCCGAGAACTTCTCCGAGCGGTCGGCGAAGAACTTCGCCGTCTTCGCCCAGCCCTTGTCCGCCTCCTTGGTGAACTTCGCCGTGGCGTCCTTCATCGCCTGGATGTCGGCGTCAGGCGCGGACTTGCCCTGGTCGTGCTGGTCCGCGACCTTCTTGACCGTGGCGCCGGTGGCCGCGGCGATCTTGCACTGGGCGATGTCCACGTCGAGGGAAGCCAGGTTCTGGTTGGCCTGCTCGAAGGCGCGCTTGTCGGCGTCGTACTTGGGAAGTTCCTTGCGGATCTTGGGGAGCGGTGCCTCGGCGTCGACGCAGGCTTTCGCCTCCTTCTCCGGGTCCTCGCCGAAGCGCTCCGGGAGCAGCCGGCGGGCGCGGTTCATCTCGTCGTTGAGCTTGACCACCTTCTCGCGGTCGCGGTCGGCGCTGGTCTTGCCGTTGATGGTGAAGCCGAACTGGGCCTGCGCAGGCGCGGCGAGAGACAGCGCCAGCGCGGCGGTGGCAGTGGGGAGGAGGAGGCGCATGGATTCTCCAGTGAATTGCGGTGTTTCGGTGCTGGGTTCCCTCGCCCGCGGGCAGTTGGGAATACACACCGATGCTGGAGATTGCCCCCCGAGCGGGGGCAATGAAGGCGCATGCCCTAATGGGGGGCGCTAGGCCATGCGACGGCGCCAAACGTCGCGCAGGAGGGCCGAAGGCATCGCCCTGGGCCGACGAGCGGTCAGGCTTGCTTCTGCGGGTTTTCTGAGGCCCTCCACGCGGCTCCAGGACGCTCGCAGGGGTCTTCCTGGAGTATTGGTAATACCCTGTTATTCCTTGGTTCTTTTGGTACTCGGCAGGGATGCCCCGGACGGGCAGGGCTTGCGCCGCGACTCTGGCACCGCGACTCTGGCACCGCGACTCTGGCACCGCGACTCTGGCACC
>CAZAIE010000712.1:2411-4504 GCA_964485035.1 uncultured Myxococcaceae bacterium
CGACTCTGGCACCGCGACTCTGGCACCGCGACTCTGGCACCGCGACTCTGGCACCGCGACTCTGGCACCACGAGCCGGACCGCAGCACTCCGGGCCCCGACGGCAGTCATCGGGACCCGGCGGTCCTGCTACTCGTTGGGCTTCCAGACCTCCCAGACCCTGCCCGCCAGGTCTGGACCGACCTTCAAGGTGGGCTTGCCCGGCTCCCAACCTGCCGGACAGACCTCGGCACCCTTCGTCTTCCGGACGTGCTGGAACGCCTGCACCTGCCGGATGGACTCGGCCACCTTGCGGCCGACCGGCGGGGTGAGGACCTCCATCGCTTGGATGATTCCGTCGGGATCGATGATGAAGCGACCGCGGACATCGACCCCCGCGCCCTCGTCATAGACTCCGTACGCCGCGCCGAGCTTTCCGCCGGCGTCGGAGAGCATGGGGAACGGGAACCCGCCCTTCACCATCTTCGACAGCTCCTGCTCCTGCCAAATCTTGTGGACGAAGCGGCTGTCGGTACTGCAGGCCAGCACCTGCACATCGAGCTTCTCGAACTCTGCGGCTTTGTCGGCGACCGCCGACAGTTCGGTGGGTCAAACGAAGGTGAAGTCTCCTGGATAGAAGCAGAGGAAGACCCACTTCCCCCGGAAGCTCGAGAGCTTCACGTTCTTGAACCCGCCATCGTGGTACGCCGAGGCCTCGAAGTCCGGCGCTTCCTTCCCGACCATGACCGTCATCCGGCCCTCCTTTGCGTTCGTGGTTGCTTCCGGTCCCGGCGTCGCCTGTGGCTTCGCCGAGACCGGGCCCTTCGCGGGCACGACACACCCTTCGACCTTCTCGCTCATGCGTCCTCCGGCTACGACCAACGGCAGGACAGTCATCATCCCGGGGAGCAACCAGCGCAACCGGCGCAGCCGCGCGACCCTGCCGCTACCGGGTCGGCGTCAGCGCAGGGAGGTGGCCGGGCCGGTACACCTGGTCCGACCTGCCCGGGTCCAGGTCGGCGGGCGAGGCAACGTCGTAGAGCCGCGTGGGGCCGAGCGAGAAGCCCACCTGTTGCTCCACGAACTCGCGGCTCGGCCCTCCGAACGACGGGGTGAGGGGCGCGAGCGCGGTGAGCCGCGAGCGTGGGCCCGGCGCCGGACGGGTGCTGGCCCAGTTCCGGCCGAGGCGTATCGGGCTCTCGGCCGCCGTCCCCACTCGCGGTGAGAGGAACGCGCTTGCCCGCACGAAGGTCCAGTGGTCCATCGAGGCGCGCATGGTCTCCGCGCGGGGCGAGAGCGGCGCCCAGCCGATCAGCCCTTCGCCGACGCGCCAGTCCACCCATGCCGGGGCCCACTCGAAGCCGGGGACCCAGAGCCAGGAGTACTGCGCGTCCAGGACCCAACGACCGTAGTGGTAGGTCGCCCACGCCCACGGCTCGTCGGAGGTCCAGAACCAGCCCTCCTGCGTCCACTGCCACGAGCCCTCGAGGTACGGACGCCAGCCCGGGGCCGGGGCGGTGGGCCGCCAGGCCACGCCGTGGCGCGCGGTCTCGAGCCAGCCACCGTAGCCCGCGAGCGCAGACTCGAAGGTCTCCAGCGTGATCGACGACGACGGGGTCCGCTCCGCGCGGGCCACGCCGCTCGCGCTCCAGCACAGCGCCACTGCCAGCACGATTCTCCACATGACCGGCTCCTTTCCATGCCACGGGCTGCTTCATTGGCGCTCCTGGGTGGCCGCGCGTCGTCCTCTGGACCGACGACCTGCTTCGGGGGACGGGGAACGTCGCAGGGCTGATACGGTGCGTCGCGAGAACCCCGGAGGTCCTTCGTGTCCGAGCGCAGCCAGGCAGAGCCATTGGCCCGGGGCTTGTTCATCGGCCTCGCGGTCGACCTGGTGCTCGAGGCCCTGGCCGTTGCGGCGGAGCAAAAGGTGCGGGCGCTGACGCAGCAACTCGCGGCGGGAGGCGGCGACCAGTGCGCTTGCGTTCGCCGCGCTCGGGGGCGGGGCCTCTGCTCACGGCGGTCGGACGCCATCCTCTCACCGAGGTGATTCGAGCAGACCTCCCTGCCCAGAGCGTGGCGCTGCTCGACGGGGGCAACCGCGGAGTGAGAGGG
>CAZAIE010000713.1:0-4499 GCA_964485035.1 uncultured Myxococcaceae bacterium
CGAGGGCGGGGCGGGTGGACGCAATGGCGGAACGAAAGTGGTGGGGTGGCATCGGCCACTTCAGCGAGTGCTGGGACGCGAGCCTCACCACCGTCTACTGGTCGCAGGACTACGCAGACGAGCGCTGCGCGAACGACGAGGGATGCACCACCGGAGAGCCGAGCGCGTGCCTCACCGCGGCGAGCACGGAGTGGTGACGGGCCGGCGACTGAACCCATTTCCGGATTTGCGCCGCCGGTCTCCGTTGCATCCCCAGACCGAGTCGTTTCACCATCTCGAGGTGCGTCCCCACCTCCTGCTGCTCGCCTTCGCCCTCAACCTGGCCCCGCTGCAGGCTCGCGCCGAGGACCGCTGCGTGGTCGTGCGCGAGGAGCGGGCGGGCAACACGGTGGCGCTGGTCGCGACCCTCGATGGCTGCAGCGAGGCGACGCTCACCCTCACCGCCGAACTGACCAACACCTCCTCCTCGGTCCCGCTGCCGCTCACTCTCGACCTGGCGCCGCGAGGGAGGACTCCGTACCGCCAGACCCTCGCGGTGCTGCGCCGAATCGACGGCAAGGCGCCGTGGCGGTACCGCTGGCACTACGACTGGAAGCTCGGCTCGCGGCTTCACGGCGCCCCGCGCTCCCACCGCTACGAACTGCCCTACCGGGCCGGGCCCTTCAAGCTCACGCAGGGGCCGCTGGGGCGCTTCAGCCACGGCCCCGGCTCGCAGGACGAGCAGTCGTTCGACTTCCTCATGCCCGAGGGCACGGAGGTCCACCCCGCGCGGGCCGGGACGGTCGTGGGCGTGCGCATGGACTGCAGCGAGGGCGGCCCCGACGTTCGCTTCAAGCGCGACTTCAACTACGTCATCGTCCGCCACGACGACGGCACCTACGCCGAGTACATCCACCTCGCTCCCGGCTCGGCGCGCGTCCGCCTGGGCGAGCGGGTGACGCCGCAGACGGTCCTCGCGCTCTCGGGGAACACCGGGTACTCCACCGAGCCCCACCTGCACTTCGCGGTCTTCAACACGCTCGACGGCCGCTCCCGCACGACCTGGGCCATCCAGTTCCGCGCCCGCTCCGGAGAAGCGTTGGAGATGCAGGAGGGCGGCCGGTACTGAGCGAGGACGGTCCGCGCTACCGCCAGACTGTGGACCCCGCCGAGAACACCGCCGCCCGGGCGACCCGCGCCGGGTCGTCGGTCATGATCCCGTCAGCGCCCAGCGCCGCGAGCCGGTCGGCCTCCGCTGCCTCGTTCACCGTCCAGAAGTCCACCGCGAGCCCCAGCCGGTGGCAGCGCTCGACGAAGGCGCGCGTCCCCAGCCGCACCGGCCCTGCCCGCACCGGCACCTGCGCCCGGCTGCCCCGCAGTGGCCAGCGGGCGAGGACGCGCTCGGGCAGCAAAGCCAGTCGCGCCACCTCGGCCTGTCCCAAACCCGTCGCCCCCTCCCAGCCCGCCGCGCGGATGGCCCGGAGCGTCGAGGACTGGAAGCTCGCCAGCAGCACCCGGTCCTGCGCCCGGAGCCTTCGCAGCAGCGCGACGATCACCAGAGCCAGCGCCGGCTCCTTCACGTCGACGTTGAGGCGCACCCCCGGCGCCGCGGCGACCAACTCCTCGATCGTCGGCACCCGGAAGCCCTGCCCGGAGAAGGGCCGACGGCCGCGCTCGTCCACGAAGCCGAAGCCGGCGTCCCAGGCCTGGACCTCGGACAGCGAGCACTGCGCGACCCTCCGTCGCACCCCGCACATGCGCTGGCCGTCGGCGTCGTGCGCGAGCACCACCTGCCCGTCCCGGGTGAGGTGCGCGTCGGTCTCCAGGGCCTGCGCTCCCAGCTCGAGCGCGCGCAGGAACGAGGGCAGCGTGTTCTCCGGCAGCTCGGCCGCGGCGCCGCGATGGGCGTAGAGCAGTGGCTTCAGCGGCACAGGTGACCCACCTTCAGCGTGGCCCGGGAGTCGCTCACCCAGTCCCCGTAGCCGAAGAAGACCGCGCCCGTTCCGTCGAGCAGCACGCGGGGCGAGGTGAGCGTCGTCGTCGCGGTCTCCAGGCGCCCCAGCGTCCAGCCGTTGGCGTCCCGTGTCGCGTGGCGGGCGCCCGGCCCGTAGAGCGCGTGGACCACGCCCTGCCCGTCCGTTGCCACCGCGCTCGGGTAGCCCGCGCTCCCGCTCGTCCCCTGCGGCGGGTCCACGTCCTCGACGGTCCACCCCGCCCCCGCCGCCGCGCGCCCGTACTTGAGCACCACCTTCGTCGAGTCGATGCGGTGCAGCCAGGTCGCGTGGCGCGTGCCGTCCGGGGCAACGAAGAGCGCGGCGTCGTTCCCCACCCGCTCCGTCGCGGTCGCGGGTCCGTCGAGCGCTGCGGGTTGGACCGCCCAGGTCCCGCCCGCGGGCCGCTCCGCGTAGCGCAGGTTGCGCGCGGTGTAGTCGTGGAGGAGCAGGTGGAGCCCGCCCTGGGAATCGGCCGCCAGCGCCGGCGCGCCGCCCGGCGTCCAGCTGGAGACGGACGCCCCGGCGAACACGGTCTGCACGTCCCAGACGTTCGAGCCCGCCGCCACCGAGGCGTGGACCACGTCTCCAGCGAACGACGAGCGCGAGTAGTCCACCAGGGCCGCGTGGACCGTGCCGTCGGCGGTGCGCAGCACCGAGACGGTCTCGCTGTAGACGTACGCCTGCCGGCCCAAGCCGAGCGCCTTCTCCCGCGTCCACCCCTGGCCGGGCAGGCGCACCGCGTGCCACAGCTCCACGTCCTGCAAGTTCCCGGACGGCGAGGCCGAGTAGTAGCGGAGGTAGACGAGATCCAGCCGCCCGTCCGGAGCCGCGACCATCCCGGTCCCGCGAAAGCCGACCTTGGGGTCGGTGGTGGAGTCGACCACCTCGGACTGGAAGACCCAGGCCGGGCCGGCGGGGGCCCAGCCGTGGCGCACCTCGGAGGCATCGACGTTCGTCGACGAGACGTGGAGCGTTCCCTGGACGTCGAAGGCGAGGGCCACGAAGAGCCCGCCGGTGCCGTCCAGGCTGCGCACGCGGGGGACGGGCTCGCATGCGCAGACTGCTGCGTCGGAGTCGCACGAACGGGTGTAGGGGCAGCGGCAGTCGAGCGTCCCCCCACAACCGTCGGGGACGGGTCCGCAGTCCTTGGGGCTCTCGGTGCACGTGCGCGGCGTGCACGCGTCCGGGCCCGGCGCCTCGGCGTCTGGCCCCGCCGGCGCCGCGTCCGGGCCGGGGGCGGCGGCATCGGGACCGGCGTCCTCGCCCGCCAGCGCCGCGTCGGGACCCGGAGGAGCCGCATCGGGGCCTGGCGCACCCGCGTCCGCGGCAGGGACACCGCCGTCGTCTGTCCCCGCGTCCTCCGCGGCCGGCGACGCCTGATCGATCCGCTGGAGGCAGGCGACCAGGAGGAGGAGGACCAGGAGCGAGCGACGGTCACGCACGCGCGGACGATCCCACCCCCATGAGGCGCTTGGCAAGGTGAGCGCACCGCGGCATCTTGCGCGCCCCATGGAACCGCTCCGCGCCGCCCTCTTCGACCTCGACGGCACCCTCGTCGACAACATGCGCTTCCACGCCGCCGCCTGGGTGCAGGTCTCCCGGGAGCTCGGCTGCGAGCGCCCCCAGGCCTTCTTCGAGACCGAGACCGCCGGCAAGAAGAACGTCGAGATCCTCCAGCAGCTCGGCTTCGGGGACGACCCGGCGCGCTGCGCCGAGATCGGCCTGCGCAAGGAGGCGCTCTACCGCGAGGCCTACCGCCCCCGGCTCGCCCCGGTCGCCGGCGCCCTCGCGTTCCTCGAGCGGCTCCAGGCCGCCGGCATCCCCTGCGCGGTGGCGACCCTGGCCCCGCAGGCCAACCGGGACATGGTCCTCGACGGCCTCGGGCTGCGGCGCTTCTTCCGGCACGTCATCGGCGCGGAGCAGTCGCCGCGCGGCAAGCCGCACCCGGACATCTACCTCGCGGCCGCGGCCGCCCTGGGCGTTGCTCCCCGCGCCTGCGCCGCGTTCGAGGACGCGGTGAACGGCGTCCAGTCGGCGGTGGCGGCGGGCATGGACACCCTGGCGCTGACGACCGCCAACACCGAGGCGCCGCTGCGCGAGGCCGGGGCCCGGTGGATCGCCCCCGACTTCACGCGCCTGCCCGCCGAGCTGGAGGCGAGGCTCTTCGCGCCCCTCGCGTGACCGCGCGCACGATTCTGCGTTGCCGGTGATCGCGCTCACGTCGCGCGCGTGACTGCCCCCACATCCCTGTCCCGCCACCGCGCGTAGGGTGAATGCCGTCTGCGCGCCGACGCACGGGACCGATGGAAGTCGCGCGCAGGAGGTGAGCGATGAGCCGACCGACGAAGCGACCCGAGACCACTTTGCCGGCCCGTCCCGCCGGGGAGCAGGCGATGACCCGCGCCCTCTATGCGGCCATCCGGTCCGCGGTGCGGCGGCTGGTGGCCGCACCCGAGGACCACTCGAAGCGCAGCCCCACCGCCTGCCGCTGACTACTTCTTCGCGGCCGCCTTCTTCACCGCCGGG
>CAZAIE010000714.1:0-4493 GCA_964485035.1 uncultured Myxococcaceae bacterium
GTATCGATCGTGCAAACGGGAAGGGTCGTGCCCTGCGTGCGTGGTCGAGGTTGCGCACAGCTCCCGTCGGGCAGGCGCGTGGAGGGGCGGTTCGCCGACGGGCGGTTGCTGGTGGAGGTTCCATGAAGAACGTCGCGCTCGCCCTCGCCGTCTCGCTCCTGGCCGGCTGCTCCGCCCCGGCCCACATCGGCGCCTACGTGCCTAAGAAGCGCGTCTATGAGACGCCCGCCCCGGCCAAGGACGAGGCGGCGGCGGCGGCAGCAGGCAGCCTCTGGCAGGACGGGCGGGCGGCGGCGCTGCTCTTCACGGACGCGCGCGCGCTGCGCGAGAACGACCTCGTCATCGTCAAGGTCGAGGAGATCGCCGACGCCAAGCGCCAAGCGGACACCGACATCTCGCGCACCTCGAAGAACGACTTCAAGGTCAGCGAGTTCCTGGGCCTGCTCTCGCAGATCCAGACCGCCGCTCCCTGGTTCAGCCCCGCCATCGGCATCGAGTCCGGCAGCTCCATGAAGGCCCTGGGCGCCACGGCACGCACCGAGCGGCTCACGGCGACCGTCCCGTCGCTCGTACGCAAGGTATTGCCCAACGGGAACCTCTTCATCGAGGGCCACCGCGTCGTCCTGGTCAACCAGGAGGAGCACCACTTCTACATCTCCGGCGTGGTGCGGCCCATCGACATCGACCAGGAGAACAGCGTGAAGAGCTCCGCCATCGCCGACGCGGAGATCGAGTTCACCGGGCGCGGCGTGCTCGCCGACAACCAGGACCGCGGCTGGCTGCACAAGTACCTCGGCTGGCTCTGGCCATTCTGACCTCGAGGAGCGCACCATGAACCCCACCCTGGCCCGCTTCCTCCTCGCCCTGGTCACTGCCCTGCTCTTCGGGCTGTCGCTGCTCGCCCCGCGCCTGGCCTTCAGCGCCCCCACCCGCATCAAGGAGCTCGCCGACGTCCAGGGCGTGCGCGACAACGAGCTCTTCGGCTACGGCCTGGTGGTCGGCCTGGCGGGGACCGGTGACACCGAGCGTGTGTTCTTCACCTCGCAGACGGTCGCCGGCATGCTCGGCCGCCTGGGCATCCGCGTGGACCCCAAGGACGTGCGCGTGCGCAACGTCGCGGCGGTGATGGTCACTGCGCGCCTGCCCCCGTTCTCGCGCTCCGGCTCGCGCATCGACGTCACCGTGTCGTCGATGGGCAACGCGCGCTCGCTCGCCGGCGGCGTCTTGCTGGTCACCCCGCTCAACGGCGGCGACGGCCTCGTCCACGCAGTCGCGCAGGGCCCGGTGCAGGTGGGCGGCTACGACGTCAGCGCCTCGGGCTCGCACCTGGCGAAGAACCAGACCACCTCCGGGCGCATCCCCCAGGGCGCACTCATCGAGAAGCCGGTCATCCCCAAGCTCGATGGCCCGGTGCTCCTCGGCCTGAAGCGCCCGGACTTCACCACCGCGACCCGCATCGCCGCCGCGGTGAACGACAGCCTGGGCGAGGGCAGCGCGAAGGCGCTCGACCCGGCGGCCGTGGAGATCAAGATCCCCGAGGCGTTCAAGGACAACACCGTCGGGATGATCGCCCAGATCGAGCTGCTCTCCGTCGAGGCCGACCGCCGCGCCAAGGTCGTGGTCAGCGAGCGCACCGGCACCGTGGTCGCAGGCGACGGCGTGCGGCTGCGTCCGGTCGCGGTGGCCCACGGCGGCCTGACCGTCAACGTGACCACCACGCCCGTGGTCTCGCAGCCCGGGCCCTTCGGCGGAGGCCAGACCGTGGCTGGACGCGTGTCCAACGTCGCGGCGAACGAAGGCAGCCGCAGCGCCGTGGCCCTGCCCGCCACCGCCAGCGTGGACGACCTGGTGAAGGCCCTGAACCTGCTCGGCGCCACGCCGCGCGACCTCGTCGCCATCCTGCAGGCCATCCAGGCCGCCGGTGCCTTGGACGCCGACCTCGAGGTGCTGTGATGGCCGTCCTCGACCCCGCGCTGCTCGACCGCTCGGCCCCCGACGCCACCGACCGCGCCACTCGCGCGCTCGAGGCGCTGGTGCTCAAGCAGCTCCTGCGCTCCAGCGGGGTCTTCAACGGCGGCTCGAGCCCCGGCTCGTCCCTCCACGCCGACCTCTTCGCCGACGCCCTCGCGGACGCGGTTGCCAATGCTGGCGGTGTGGGTCTGGGCTCCCAGCTCTCGGCCTCCCTCCCCGGGCCCGTCCCGACTGCTAACCCTGGGGCAAACCTGCCTCGCGGTGTCGTGGACGACCCGGTCCTGGCCCTGGTCGAGGGCGGGCGCAGGACCAGCGGGTTCGGTACCCGGAAAGACCCCATCCACGGGCACACCTCGAACCACCCGGGCGTGGACATCGCAGCGCCAGAGGGCACGCCCATCCACGTCGCCGCAGACGGGGTGGTTCGCAGCGCAGGTCCCCGTGGCGGCTACGGATTCGCGGTGGAGGTCGACCACGGCAACGGGCTCACCACGCTCTACGCCCACGCCTCGGAACTGCTGGTCCAGCCCGGGGATCGTGTCGAGCAGGGCCAAGCAATTGCCAAAATCGGGTCTACAGGCAGGTCTACAGGACCTCACCTGCACTTCGAAGTCAGGCAAGGGGACAGGCCCACAGAGCCCATCCAGGCCCTGGGAAAGGCGCTTAAGGCCTACTCGACTTGTGCCGATGAGAGGGTGGAGCGGTAAAAGCAGTTGGCCCTCGGAGGCCGCCATGTCGGTCAAAGACATCAGTCAAGTCGGGCATTTGAGTCTCATCGACGGCGCCAAGAAGTCGGCGCGGCCAAACCGCGAACTCGAGGTCGAAGACAAAGTCACCGTGACGGAGGCCAGCGAGCTGTCTTCGACGGTTTCGACCGCCCAGGTCGCTGCCTCGGCGGATCGGTCACAGGTCGTGCAGGCCCTGGCTACTGCCGTTCGCCAGGGCACCTACAAGCCCGACCCCAGGCGCATCGCCCAGCAGATCCTCGAAGACGCCGAGTTGATTGCACGCCTCCAGGCCCTGTTGAGCCGCTGAGACACGACACCATGGGACTCCCGGAAGCCATCGCGACCGCCGCCCGCCTGCGAGACCTCCTCACGGCCGAGGTCGAGCGTGCCCGCGGCGAGCGGGAGCACCTGAAGAACCTCGACTCCGCGGCCATCTTCCGCGGAGCCGAGAGCCGTGCCGAGTTCAATGCCTACGCCGCCCAACTCCAGCAGGAACTCGCCGACCAGCTTGCCGCCGTCGGCAAGGAGAGAGACCTCCCCCAGGTGACCCTGGAGGCCCTGGCGGGCTTCGCCCCGTCCGACGCTGCAGCCCTGTCCCGTACCTTTGCCGAAATCCGTTCTCTTGCCGCAGCTCTTGCCGAGATCGACCAGCTGAACCGAGCCATCGCTGAACGTGCCTTGGAGTGCGTGGAAAGCTACTTGCATGCGCTATCGAACGCCCCGCAGGCGTACGATCGACGCGGACTGAATCTGTCCGCGTTGCGTGTGCGGACCACGCAATCTCTAAGGGCATGACGCATGGCCGACTTGCTATCGATCCTCTCCCAGGGTGCGACGAGCCTGGGAGCCCACAGAGCGTCCACCGCCACCGCGAGCCACAACCTCGAGAACGCCAATACCCCTGGCTACGCGCGCCAGCGCGCCAACCTCGAGGCGACGCTTCCCTCCCAGTTCATCGGCAACGCCTTCGTCGGCCGGGGCGTCAACCTCAATACCATCAGCCAGGCACGTGACCGCTTCCTGGAAGCCCAGGTGCCTGGAGCGCTGGCTTCGGCAGCCCGTACCGACGCGGAATCCCTGGCCTTGCAGTCCGTCCACGCCCTGGACCCGGACTTGGCTGGGGGCGTGGGCGAGTCCCTGGCCGCGTTCTTCACGGCGCTTCGGGCCCTGAGCCAGAACCCTGGCAGCGGGGTGCTGCGCCAGGGTGCGCTGGACGTCTCGAAGACCCTCGCCCAGTCCTTCAACCGCACCGCCACCGCCCTCGACCAGGCCCGTGACGGCCTGGACAGCAAGATCGACGGGCTGGTGACGCAGGTCAATTCCATGGCGCAGCGCATGGCGGAGCTGAACCGCTCCATCAGGACCGCGCGCGCCAACGGGGCCGAGCCCAACGACCTGCTGGACGCCCGCCAGAGACTCCAAGACGACCTGGCCACCCTCGCGGGGGCTACGCCGGTCCCCAACGCTCAGGGCGACGTGAGCATGGTCCTGGCCTCTGGCACGGCCCTGGTCTCCGAAGACCACGCCGCCACGCTCTCGGTGCTCCCCGACCCCACCAACCGCGGACACCTGGCCATCGAGATCACGCTGGCGGACGGCACCGGGCCCATCCCCGTGACGATCAGCAGCGGCACTCTGGGCGGGGTGCTCGACGCGCGCGACGTGTCGCTGCGCAACGCCGAGGACTCGCTGGACCAGCTGGCCTACGACTTCGGCAACGCCCTCAACGGGGTGCACCAAGCTGGCTTCGCCCTGGACGGCTCGACCGGACACGACCTGTTCACGGTCTCGGCA
>CAZAIE010000715.1:0-4489 GCA_964485035.1 uncultured Myxococcaceae bacterium
GGGGCAGGACCCTGTCCTTCAAGTTCGGGAAGAAGATGGCCACCGGAACGCCCGTCCGCATCTACTTCGACCGGCTGTTGCGGGTCCTTCCTCCTCCCACTTCCTACCTCGGCCCCGACGTCCCCGAGGACCCGGCCAAGAACCCGAAGGTGGTGGGAATCCCGATGGCCGCCGTGGTGGGCTCGAGGGAGGTCCCCAGCGGCTGGGTCCTGGATCTCGTGGTCCCAGCTTCGGCCGCCGGCCCAGCGAAGGGGGAGGTCAAGCCGTAGTTCCCAAGCAGGTCTTCCTGCGAACCGTTACGCTTCCCGCTTCGAAATCGTCTGGGAGCCAACGGTCTCGGACTTGGCACCCAACCGGGTTTGACTTCATCGATTCAGGGATGTAATACCGCGCGGATTTCAACCGATGGGCGCAATCGGGTCGGATTGCCCCGTCCTTCTCGGAGGTTGGACATGTTGAACCGGAAGATCTTGATGGCGGTTGCGTTGTGTACTGGAAGTCTGGCGATGGTTTCCTGTGACTCCCTCGAACCCGCTCCCGAGGACCCGCTGACCATCAAGACCTGCAACGCAGATGCGGACTGCGTCGCCGGCAAGGAGATCTGCAACCCCACCGGCAAGGTCTGCATGAAGACCTGCACTGCCGCGACCGACTGCGACAGCCGTCTGCCCACCTGCGCCGAGATCCAGGACAAGGACGGCAAGTCCCTCACCAACGGCACCAAGGTCTGCCAGTGCGGCGTCACCACCTGCGGCACCCTCGAGGGGGATGCAGGGACCGTGAACCTCGTCTGCAGCGTGGGCCTCGACTTCCTCTGCGAGAAGCCCTGCAGCGCCGACGCCGACTGCGGCGACTTCTTCCCTGCTCGCACCTGCGACAAGACCAAGAAGTTCTGCGTGCAGCAGGCGACCTCCGCCTGCAACCCGGCGTGCACGGGCGGCCAGGTCTGCAACGAGGCCACCGGCCAGTGCTACACGCCCGCGGGCTGCAACCCGGCCTGCACCGGTGGCCAGGTCTGCAACGCCAGCAACGTCTGCGTCGCCGCCTGCACCGCGACCTCCTGCACCGCCGTCGATGCCAGCAAGTGCAACGCCACCACCGGCCTCTGCGAGAAGTGCGGTGCGGACGCCGACTGCGCGAACACCGGGGCGAACATGAAGTGCGACACCGCGGCCGGCAAGTGCGTCTCCAACGCGCTCAAGTGCGACCCGCAGGTGAAGGCTCCCGGCACCGCCAAGGGCCCCGACACCTGCGCATACGGCGACGTGTGCATGGGCGCGACCTGCAAGGCCGGCCAGCTCCCCCCCGTCGACTGCAAGTCTGCCGAGGGCTACTCCTGGAACCAGGGACTCAAGGGCCCGGTGGTGTTCAGCGTCAGCGCAACCTCGTTCACCGACAGGAAGGATCTTTGTGGAAGCGGCGTAGGCTTCTCCGTGGATGTCGATTTCTATGCTCCCAACGGCATGGCGTCGAACCTCGGGTGGACCGAGCAGGTGAAGCAGGTGGTGTTTAGGGATTCGGATCACTCGGAGTCCCCAGCGGGGATCATGCAGGGCTACTCCTCCGGCGCGACCTTCGGAACCTTCAAGACCGGATTGTGCGCCAGCCCAGGAAAGGCGCTGACGTACCCTGGCTGGTCGTTCTATCTCGTTGACTCCAAGGGCGCGGGCGGCAACGTCTCCTGCTTGTAGTCGAAACCTGACGCATCTGGAGGCCCGCGGCCGAGCGCCGCGGGCCTCTGCTTTTGGCCAATTGCCATCGACGCGGCCACGGGCTAAGTAAGCCGCAATCTGGGGACGGGAGGACGGTCTTGCCGGTCGATCAAACGAGCGCGCGAGCACAGCCGGAACACGCGACCCGGCTGCTCGCGGTCGACGAGATGGGGCTCAAGGAGCTGGAGGCCGTGCGCCTCATCCTCCGCGGGGCCTCGGTCGTGGACTGGCGCCGCCTGGCCTTCGAGTCCCGCGAGGAGGTCGACCGGTTTTTGGCGCTGCACCTGCTCGACACCTCCGACCCCTCCGACCGCGCCGTGGCCTACCGCATCCTCAAGGAGGCGGTGGACTACCTGCGGTCCCAGTTCCACTACCGGGTCGCCGACGCCGTCGCCGAGCCCTACGAGATCCAGGACCTCTTCCTTTACGCCTCGGGGCAGCATCCGAAGTTCCCCCGCCGCTTCCAGAAGATCGCCTGCCTGGTCCTCAAGGTGATGCACGTCATCCACCACATGGAGGGCCGCGAGCTCTTGTTCCGTACGCCCATCGCCTCGTCGGTGGTCCACCGCCTCGTCGACGAGCGGGTGATGGCCTGCGCGGCGCGGCTGACGCACCCCGGCTCTCCGGTGCTGGAGTTCTCGGGCAGCGTGAAGACGCAGCACTCGATCATCACCAAGCTCCTGGCGAAGCGGGAGACCGTCGCCGCCCAGGTCTTCGACAAGGTCCGCTACCGCGTCATCACCCGCGAGAAGCAGGACATCATCCCGGTGCTGGAGTACATGACCCGCACCCTGTTCCCGTTCAACCTGGTGGTGCCCTCCCAGACCGAGAACACGCTCATCGACTTCCAGGAGTTCGTGGAGCAGGCGCCGTCCCTGCACCGCTTCGTCCCGCAGCTGCACCTCCCGCTGCCCCAGGAGTCCATCGAGCGGGGCCGCAAGGCGCGCACCAACAACCCCTTCTCGGCCGAGTCCTACAAGGTCCTCAACTTCGTCGCCGACCTCCCGGTGCGCATCGACTCCTACCTGGGCCACGACGACCCGCGCCAGGGCCGCCCGCGCATCGTCTTCAGCTGGGTCGAGTTCCAGGTCATGGACCGCGCCACCGCCGAGGAGAACGAGCGGGGCAACAGCAGCCACGAGCAGTACAAGGCCCGCCAGAAGGCGAAGGTGCTCAAGCGGCTCTCCCGCGGGCTCATCGTTCCCCACGGGGCTCATGGCCGTGGCAACGGCAACGGCAACGGCAGCAACGGCGGCGATCCACCGTCGCAGGGGTAGCCTTCCTCGCGCTCCCCGGCTGCGCTAGTTTCCCATCGCGTCGAGGCCGTGCTCGACGCATCGGAGGCCTGGATGGACTCGCAGGACACGACCCCCAAGCAGTCGCCCCCATCCCCCCTGACGCCGCGGGCGCGGCAAGGGACCTGCCAGGTCTGCGGCAAGGTTGGCGCGGTCGTGTGGGAGCCCGAGAAGGCTCCGCCCAACCGGCTCTGCTACCGCTGCGCCGCCGACTACGGCATGCGCGAGCAGGACGAGGAGTAGGCCCCCGCGTCAGCCGTGGTAGACGTGCGAGGAGGTGATCTTCCCCGCGCGGCAAACCAGCACCACGGCGATCATCTGGGGCTCCTCGGCGGGGCTGGTGCTGCGCAGGCACTCGAGGAAGATGCGCTCCCGGTCGGTGGCGAGGTGCTTCTCAGCGTAGTGCAGGGTGGGGTGGCTCTTGAACACCTCCGACCACCAGCCACGCACGCCGCCCAGGCTGCGGACCTCGCCCAGCGTCGCGGGGTGCCGCTCCTTGACCCATGGCCCGGTGTGCAGCGCGTCCTCGGAGTAGAGGCGGACCAGGCCTTCCAGGTCGTGCCGGTTGAGCGCGGCGATCCACGAGCGTGCGAGCGCCACCAGGGGCGTCCCGCTGTGCAGCGCCATGCGCCCCAGGTCGCGGACGTTGCGCGGGCACTCCACGCCGCCCGGATCGGCGACCCACTGGAACTCGGCGAACTCCTCGTTCGGGCGCACCTGGTCGCTGGCGACCTCAGCCACGAAGCAGAAGTTCATGTGGAGACCCTTGCTCCCTGCCAGGTGCTCCTCGTAGCCCAAGAAGCCGGGGGGCGTTCCCTCGACGCCGGCCAGTGCCACGAACGAGCCCTTGAGCCCGGTCTCCTCGAGCAGCTCGCGCTGCGCCGCCTCGAGCGGCGTCTCGCCCGGGTCGACCTCGCCCCCCACGGGCAGCCAGGTTCCCAGCCGCTTGTGCTTGATGAGCAGGATGCGCCCCGCGTTGCGCGCGAAGATGGACACCGAGAACGCCTGTCGGTCAGCCGCCAAGGGTGACCTCCTCAGATTCCCCCTGGGGTGCGTCGGCCGGTTCCCCGTGGGCCCGCAGCAGCTCGGCGACCTGTGCCCGCGCCGCGTCGGTCAGCCGCTTGCGCTCCTCGGGGCTGTCCTCTGCGGCGACGGGGATGGGCCGCCCGAAGCAGACGGTGGCGCGCCCGGGTTGGAGCTTGAGGCTCCCCTTGGGGAAGATGTGCCGCGTGCCGACGACGGCGATGGGCAAGAGCGGCGCGCGCAGCCCGAGGGCCATCGCCGCCGCACCGCGCTTGAAGGGCTGGAGCCGTCCGTCCGGGCTGCGGGTCCCCTCGGCGAAGAAGTGCAGGGTGGTGGCGGAGGAGAGACGCTCGCGGGCCTCGCGGAGCCGGCGCAGCGTGTCGGCGCGGTCCTGCCGGTCGATGTCCACGGTGCCCACCGCACGCATCGCCGGGCCGAACACGGGCACGCGCAAAAGGG
>CAZAIE010000716.1:0-4487 GCA_964485035.1 uncultured Myxococcaceae bacterium
GCCCGCTGGCCTCGCCCCCGACGCCCGCGCGATTCCCGCTGGCCGCGTCAAGAAGCACGAGGTCTGGACGGTGGAGGTCACGCCCTCCGATGGCGCCGAGACCGGGCTGCCCGGCCGTGCTCGCCTGCAGGGGGTGAACACCGTCCCCGCGGCGCCGGGGGTGGCCATCGAGCCCGCGGAGCCGACCGCCGAGTCCGGCGCGAAGGCGAAGCTTCTGCAGCCCGCGACGGATCGCGACGGAGACCCGGTGGTCTACCGGTACGCGTGGTTCAAGAACGGCGCGCGGGTGGAGCTTCCGGCCGACGCCGCGGCGCTCGCCCCCGGGACGATCCAGCGCGGCGACGAGCTGTGGGTGGTGGTCACTCCCTTCGACGGAGAGCAGGAGGGTGCGGTCGCCTCGGCCCAGGCGAAGGTGCGCAACACTGCTCCCACGGCCCCGCAGGTCATCCTGCAGCCCGAGAGGCCGACCGTCCGCGACCCGCTCGCGTGCGTGGTGAAGGCGGCGGCGAAGGACGCCGACAAGGAGACCCCCGTGCTGCGCTTCTCGTGGAAGCGCCAGGGTGTCGCGGTGCCGACCTCTGCCGACCAGGACCGGCTGCCGCCCGGGGTCGCGCGGCACGGCGAGTCCTGGACGTGCGAGGCGCAAGCGACCGACGGCGAGCTGTCGAGCCCGTCTTCCCAGGCCCAGGTCACCATCGTGAACACGCCGCCGGGGGCTCCCAAGCTCGTGATCGAACCGGAGGTGCCCCGGGCGGGCCAGGACCTGTTCTGCCGGCTCTCCCAGCCCGCGGACGACGCCGACGCCGACCCGGTGACCTACACGTTCAGGTGGCTGTCGGGCGGAAAGCCGCTCGAGGGCGACTCCAAGGAGCCGTTCCGGCTGCCTGCTGCTGGGACCAGGAAGGGACAGGCCTACCAGTGCGAGGCGACGGCGTCCGACGGGCAAGCCAAGGGACCCGTGGCCACGGCCGAGGCGAAGTACCGCAACACCCCACCGCTCCCGGCCAGCGTCCGGCTGGTTCCGGAGGCGCCGACCGGTGGTAACCCCATCACCTGCGAGATCGTCAAGCCAGCCATGGACCCGGACGGCGATGCGGTGAAGTATCGTTTCGTCTGGCAGAGGAACGGCGTGGAGCAGTCGTTCGCCGCTTCGTCCGCCGAGGTGCCTTCGCGTTTGGTCAAACCAGGGGACATCTGGCGGTGCCTCATCACCCCGACGGATGGCGAGAGCGACGGCCCCGCTTCGTCCAGTCTCGAGGTGCTGGTTCGGAATGCGAAGTAAGTACTTGGAATCAAATGTGTTTCTTGGGAATGGTCGCACCGGTGTCCCGGGAATGAATGTCGGGGGTGGGAACGGGACACCGACAAGTTGGTGCGTGAAAAGTGTGCGAGTGGCGCGGGTTTGACACTGGTTTTCGTAGGTACCTATACTCCGGCCACTTTTTCGAAGGACCCTGAGGCATCGGCGATGAGACTGTCGATCATTGCGGGGGCGCTGCTGGTGTGGGGGCTTCTGGGGAGCGCCTGGGCGCAGCCCGCCGACACCGAGACTTCTGCCGCCAAGACCGAGAAGAGCGAGAAGGTCTCCGACCAGGAGAAGATGGAGCGCTCCACGGAGTACCTGAAGCAGATGCGGCAGGGCCTGAAGGCCGTCCTGTCCAAGCTCGAGGAGGCCCGCGCGAGCAAGGACGTGGTCAAGCTCAACTGCGTCAACGAGAAGCTCACCAACATCAAGGGCCTGCTGCGCATCAGCGAGCAGGCCGACATCGCGCTGCAGGAGGCCGTCGCCAAGAAGGAAGAGCAGGCCTCCGAGCACGAGTACACCAAGGTCACCATCGCCCGCAGCAAGGTCGAGCAGCTCCGGGCCGAGGCCGAGCAGTGCGTGGGAATGCTGGCGTTCGAAACCGGGCCGACCGAAGTCATCGTGGAAGTCCCGGTCGATCTGCCGCAGACGGACCCCACGCTGAATCCGCCGCCCGGGCCCGTGGTGACGCGGCCGCCGCCGGCGAGTCCGACGAGTTGATTCTGCTGGGGGTGTTGGGCTAGAACGCCCAGCACTTACGCGGATCTCCGACCAGGGATCCGGGGTGGGGAAGGCCCAAAGGCCGAGACGTCTGCCCGAGAGGGGGCGGACGAGCAGAGAGGGGCCGTTTTGCTGGACCGGAGCAACTCTTGAGTCAGCGAAACAGGATGTCGGGACAGCTCAGGGCGTGCGTCGCCGTAGCGGCGTTCGTCTGTGCGGTCCTGCCGGGAGCGGCGAACGCGGAGGCCAACGGGTTCAAGTTCGGCAACGCGCGCCTCCACCCGTTCTTCGACCTCGAGCTGCGCTTCGACTCTGCGGCGGTCTCGGTTCCGACCACTGGCAGTTCCTACTCCATCGCCAGCGACCTGCTGGTGCACTTCCGCCCTGGCCTCAAGCTGGAGATGCCCACCACCGGGCTCTTCACCTTCAACCTCAACGGCAACGTCGACTACGTCTGGTACACCGGGGTCATCAACTCCGGGACCCGCAGCGCCTCGCACTTCGCCGCCGACGCCGACCTCGACCTGGGCATCAACCGGGACGGACAGTTCGGCGTGGACATCGGCGACCACTTCACCCGCTCGGACCGCACCAACTCCACTCCCGGCGCGGGGGTCGGCTTCCTCTCGCTCTACAACGACGCGCGGCTGAAGCTGAACATCCGCCCCTACCGCGGCGCCATCTCCATCGAGCCCGGCTACCACTTCACGGCAGAGGTCTTCGAACTCCTCGGCGCCGCCGGCACCACCAACGTCAACCCGAAGGACTACGACTACCTGAACCACAACATCCAGCTGGGCGGCCGGTGGAAGTTCCTGCCCAAGACCTCGATGCTGCTGGACACCACCTTCGGAATCCGCAACGCGCTGAGCGCCACCGCGACCAGCAAGGAGATGATGACCCTCAAGGCCATGCTCGGGGCCGGCGGTCTGCTCACCACCCACTGGGAGGTCCTGCTGAAGCTCGGTTGGGGCTACGACTTCTCCCACAGCACCTACAGCAGCATCATCGGCCAGGCGGAGGTCGGCTACCTGCTCTCCGAGACCAGCGCCTTCCGCCTCGGGTACATCCGCACCTTCGAGCCCACCGGCGGCGACTTCCTCTCCTACGGCGTCGACCGCTTCTATCTCGATGGCAGGATGCTCTTCGGCGGCAAGCTCACCGCCCGCGGCAACGTCGGCGTGGACATCTTGAGCTTCGCCGGCGCCTCGAGCTCGAAGGGGCAGGTGAACCTGGTGCTCGACCTCGGCGCCGAGTACGAGGTCCTCTCCTGGCTGAACGTCGCCGCGGGCTACACGCTCACCTACTACGCGGGCACGAACGTCTACTACAACCTCAACAACTTCACGCGGAACGAGGGCTACCTCCGCGTGCGCTTCATCTACTAGCCGCCCCGCGGCACCCCCATGACGCTCTGCTCCACACCGGCCCGGGGACTCCCCCTGGCCCTGGCTCTCCTTGCCGTGTCCCTGGCCTCCGCTTGCCGGACGCCCACTAAGGAAGTGCCGAAGCTCTCGCCGCGCGAGCAGGTGGAGGCCCGCGCCCCGGTCGCCAACTCCTCCTTGGGCACGGGCGACGTCATCGAGGTCCGCGTCTTCCAGGAGGCCGACCTCTCCGGCGCCTTCCGCGTCGCCGCCGAGGGCACCATCGACTACCCGTTCTGCGGCCGCATCAAGGTCGCGGGGCTCTCCTCCAGCGCGCTGGTGGACCTGCTCACCCGGTGCCTCGCCAACGGCTACCTCAAGAAGCCGCAGGTGACCGTCTACCTCAAGGAGTACAACTCCCAGAAGGTGTTCGTGTTCGGCGAGGTGCAGAAGCCCGGCACCTTCCCCTTCGAGCCGAGCATGAACATCATCCAGGCCGTGACCCTCGCTGGCGGCTTCACCAAGATCGCCGCGAAGGACTCGGTCATCGTCACCCGCGTGGTGGTGGACGAGAAGTCGCTGCAGCCCGAGGAGCGCAAGATGCGCGTCCCCGTGGAGAGCATCGGCGAGGGGCGCGAGAAGAACTTCGCCATCCAGCCCGGCGACATCGTCTACGTCCCCGAGAGCTTCCTGTAGGCAGTCGACAGTCGACGGTTGAGAGTCGAGGGTCGACGGTCTGCCACGGCACGTCGCGGGTCGGCACGCTCGCGGCCCGGGACGTGACGTCCACTGCACCCCAGCCCGGTCGTTTCAGAGTCAGGTAGGCATGGCACGCACACTGCACCACCCCTTCGCGAACGGCGAGGGGAGGCGCGGATGCTGGCCACGGTGAAGTCGGGCGCGCTGATGGGCGTGGACGCAGTGGTGGTCGACGTCGAGGTCGACATGGCGATGGGCATGCCCTTCTTCGCCATCGTGGGGTTGCCCGACAGCGCGGTGAAGGAGAGCAAGGTCCGGGTGCTCTCGGCGATCAAGAACTGCGAGTACGACCTCCCGCTGAAGAAGGTGACGGTCAACCTCGCGCCTGCGGACATCCGCAA
>CAZAIE010000717.1:0-4487 GCA_964485035.1 uncultured Myxococcaceae bacterium
TCCCCGTCGCCCCCAGGACGCCCACCTTCAGTCTCGCCATGTGTTCCTCCAGCGGCGCACGCCGCGCGCCGAAGCTAGCAACAGCGCCCGCGTCCCACCACTTCCGACGTGCGGCTTCGAAGGCAGGGCCTCAGCCCGCGTCCTTGACCATCGTCTTCCACACGTCCCGGCAGTAGCAGACGTTGAGGCCCGTGGCCCCGGGCGGCTCGAGCCCGTTCTCCGAGTACGCCTGCGCGAGGCCTGCCTTCAGCTTCCGGTAGTACTCCAGCCCGGGGGCCTGCATCCGACCCTGGACGGGCCTCCCGAAGGGGATCCACACCGACGCGATGGGCACGATGCCCATGGCCGCCACGGTCCGCACGCCCTCGAGCAGCGTCTCGAGCGGCTCGATGCCGACGATGAAGTTGCTGCACCCGCGGCCCTTGCCGTGCCGCTTCGCGATGTACTGAAGGCACGCGAGCTGCCGCTTCCGGCCCACGTGCTTCATCTTCCCGGGCATGATCTCCCGCGCCGCGGCCTCGTCCCAGATCTCCAGGCTCGCGGCGACGCGGCTCACGCCCGCCTCGAAGAGCCGGTCCATCAGCGTCGGGTCCTCAGGCGCGGTGGTGTAGACGAGGATCTCCCCCTTGATCTCCGAGCGGGGCACGCGCCGGTAGATGGCCTGGAGGTACGACACGATGCGGTCCACCTCGGCCTGGGGGTTGAAGACCGAGCCGCCGGTGAGCTGGAGGCTGTCGGCCAGCCCCTCGCGCAGCGCCACCTCGACGATCTCCGCGGCGTCCTCGGGCGAGGGGAAGCGGGGCAGCGGCTTCTTCTTGCGCGCGTGCGCCTCGAAGACGCCCCCGGAGTAGCAGTACTGGCAGGGCTCGCCGGCGCACGCGAAGTCGCAGGACCACAGGCACTGGAAGGAGACCCACTGCGTGCCCTGCAGCACGGCGTTGCCCGCGAAGGGCAGCCCGCTCGCGGTGCGGCGCTCGTAGAAGCTCGTGGCCGGCGGGAACGAGACCTCGGTGACGAAGGCCTTCTCGTGGAAGAGCACCGGCCGCCCGCCCTGGTCGAGCCGGAGCCGGAACGGCGTCTGCATCTGCCCCATGTAGCGCAGCATCTTCAGGCTCTCGAGCGAGAGCGCCGACCGCAGGTAGCCCATGTGGAAGGACAGGTCGGTCATCTGCACCACGGTCCCCCCGGGGAGGAGCAGCGTGTTGCAGCGCAAGGGGTCGGGGTGCAGGCGGCTGGTCTGCGCGAGGGCCCGGTACACCTCCCCGTCGACCTTGAGCCCGCGGGTGACGAGCAGCGCCTTCAGGTCGCACGCGTCGAGCCGCTCGCCGGCGACCACGAAGCCAGAGGGCTGCTGGGAGAAGTTGGGCAGGAACATGGCCGGTCCTCAGGTCCTCGCAAGGCCGCCAGCATGCCTGCGTTTCGGGAGCAGGGCACCCCTCCGCGGACAGAAACGGCCCGGTTTGACTCCCCAGGGGTGCCCGGCATGATTCCCGGGCCAGGAGGTGGCGATGACCTGTGTGAGCTGTGGTCCGGTGGCCCCGGGGCGCAAGGACCGTCCCCACGTGTACCTGAAGCAGGAGCCGACGACGTGCCCGGGGTGTGGGGCGCGGGTCGAGGCGCGGACGGTGCTGCGGGACGGGGCGGTCTTCCGTCTGCGCCACTGCCCCGCCTGCGGCCCCTCCGAGGAGCGGGTGGCGGGGGACGCGCGCGCGTACCTGCGGGACTTCCTGGCCCAGGGGGAGGGCGAGGGGCCGCGGGTCTTCAAGACCACGACCTCCCAGTGCGCCACCTGCCTGGAACTGGTCGAGGCAAAGGTGGTGATCGACGCGGGCAGGGTGCTGCTCTCCAAGTCGTGCCCACGCTGCGGCCCCTCCCGCGCGTTGGTCTCGGAGGACGCGGCCTGGTACGTCGACGCCTACGCCTTCTCGCGCGCGGGGAGCCGGCCGCTGCGAGTGGCGACCCGGCCGGAGCGCGGCTGCCCGCACGACTGCGGCCTGTGCACCGACCACGAGCAGCACACCTGCGTGCCCATCATCGAGGTGACGGACCACTGCGATCTCGAGTGCCCGGTGTGCCTGGTCGACAACCGGCGCACGCGGCACCTGTCGGTGGCGGACTTCCGCCGGGTGATCGACGGGCTGGTGGCGAGCGAGGGCCAGCTGGAGAGCGTGGCGCTCTCGGGCGGGGAGCCGACCAGCCATCCGCAGTTCCTGGAGCTGGTGGAGGCGGCGACGCGCCCGGAGATCGGCCGGGTGGTGGTCCTCACCAACGGGCTGCGCCTCGCGCGCGACCGGGCGTTCGCCCAGCGGCTCAAGGAGCTGGGCGCGTACGTGGGACTGCAGCTCGACGGCCTGTCCCCGGGGGTCCACCGCAGGCTCCGGGGGCGCGACCTGGACGCGGAGAAGGCCGCGGCGGTGGCGGTGCTGGCGGAGCTGTCCATCCCCACGCAGCTGCTGGCCACCATCGCGCGCGGGGTGAACGAGGACCAGCTGGGCGGGCTGGTGGACCTGCTGCTGCGGTCGGAGCACATCGTCTCGCTCAACGTGCAGCCGCTGACGCTGGCCGGGCGCGGCGGCAGCACCTTCGGCGGCGACCCGCTGGACCGCGTCACCGTGCCGGGGGTGATGCGGGCCATCGAGGAGCAGACGGCGGGGCGCATCGCGAAGAGCGACTTCTGTCCGCTCCCGTGCCCGAGCCCGCACTGCGTGGCGCTGACCTACCTGTTGAAGCTCGACGACGGCTCGTTCGTGCCGTTCCCCCGTTTCGCGGACCTGCGCAAGCACGGCGCGCTGCTGCGGAACTCGGCGAGCCTGCCGGCGCTCCCCGAGATCGAGCAGGCGCTGCGCGACGTGACCTACGACCTGTTCGCCCGCCAGGACGAGGTGCCGCGAGCGAAGGGCATCCTGGCGGCGCTGCGGCGGGCGGTGGACCAGCTCTTCGCGGGGCCGGTCACGTTCCAGGCGGCGCTGCGAGGCGGCGAGCGGCAGGTGAAGTCGATCTTCGTCCACCACTACATGGACGCGCACGACTTCGACCTGGAGCGGCTGCGCAAGTGCTGCAATCACTACGCGCTGCCCGACGGGAGGCTGATGCCCTCGTGCGGCTACAACGCGCTGCACCGCCGCCCGGCGCCAGCGGCGCCTGAGCTGGGATGAACCCAAAAGCGAAGCGGGCCCTCGATGGGCCCGCTTCAAGTTCAACCTGGTTGTCGCGCGGCTACTGCCGGCGGCGCCAGATGGCCGCGAGGCCGAGGAGCGCCAGGGGGATCAGCGGGGCGCCGAAGGCCGCCGAGCAGCCACCCGCGTCCGGAGAGGTCCCGCCACCGGCCGCGAGCTTCGCCGTCGCCGTCGCCTCGCGCTTGTCGGGGTACACACGGTCCGGCGAGACCAGCGTCGCCGCCAGCTGGAACTCGTAGTCGCCGTCGGCGTCGGCCACGAACGTCGGGACCTCGCCGTTCGGGTACGCGTACTGCCAGTCACGCGACGCCGACACCGAGCCGCGCGGGCTGCTGATCGCCGCGGAGCTGCCCTCCGGCCGCTTCGTCACCGTCCACTGGAACTCGATGGCCACGTTGTTCCGGTTCGCGAAGAGCGGCAGCCGCACCGACTGGCCCTTCTCCGCCTGGATCTTCCCGCCGGCCGCCACCGCGAACGGGGCCTTCGGGTTCAGGCACGCATCCGGGCTCGCCGCGTCCACCACGAAGCAGAACGACGGGTCGCACGCATCGCCCTTCCCGTCCTTGTCCGCATCGACCTGGTCCTTGTTCGCCGCCACCGGGCAGTTGTCCGCCGCGTTCAGGATGCCGTCCCCGTCCTGGTCCGCGTCGCACGCGTCGCCCTGCTTGTCGTTGTCCGTGTCCTTCTGGTCCGCGTTCGCCACGTCCACGCAGTTGTCGATCGCATCGGCCACCCCGTCGCCGTCCGCGTCCGCCTTGCACAGCCCCGCCTCGGCAGGACGGTCGGCCTGGTTCGGGTTCGCCCACGTCGGGCAGGTGTCCGTCGCGTTCGGCTCGCCGTCGCCGTCCGCGTCGTCGCAGCACGCGTCGCCCTTGCCCGAGCACTGATCCGCCGCCGCGCCCTTGCGCGAGTTCTTCTGGTCCTTGTTCGCCACGTTGGGGCAGTTGTCCGCGGCGTTCAGCACGCCGTCGCCGTCGATGTCGTCGTCACACAGGTCGCCCTTGCCGTCTCCGTCCGTGTCTGCCTGTTCCTTGTTCGACACCGCTGGGCAGTTGTCGCACGCGTCGCCAACCTGGTCGCCGTCGCTCTCCGCCTGGTCCCGGTTCGCCGCGAACGGGCAGTTGTCCTTCGGGTCCGCCTTGCCGTCGCCGTCCGCGTCGTCCGCGTACGCCAGCGTGTCCCCGTCGTCCGTGTACGCCACCCACACCGAGCAGCCACAGCCACACCCGCAGCCGCCGCCCTCCTCCTTCGGCTTGCCGCACGCATCGCCCAGGCACTCCGGGTTGTCCTGCATCTGCTGCGCGAAGGCCG
>CAZAIE010000718.1:0-4481 GCA_964485035.1 uncultured Myxococcaceae bacterium
GGCCGCGACGCGGCAGAGGCCCCTGCGGACACGGGAACCTTCGATGCAGGCATGGACGCGGGCCTGGCCGACGCCGGGGCGCCGGACTCCGGGCTGGCGACGATCGACGGCGGAAGCACGTTCGAGACCTGCGAGGGGACCTGCCAGCAGACCGCGCTCGAGGTGAAGTTCGGGGCCAAGAGCGGAGCGCTGACGCGGGCGCAATTCGGGTTCAACGCCGCGGTGAACGGCGTCCGGACCCTGCACGTCGAGGCGCACTTCGGAGGCGATCCCGCCTGCCCGACGCAGAGTTCCCCCACTCCGGACCGCACCGCCATCTTCGTGACAGTCCCCATCCCGGTGGACGCCACGCCAGTCACGAAGCAGGGCGTCACCTTCCTCGACTTCAGCGGCGCGGTCTCGCCGAACACGTTCGACAAGGCCACCAACGCCACGCTCGTGCCGGTCGCGGTGAAGACCTCGCCGACCAGCGAGGCCTTCATCGCCTTCGACACGGACGTCACGTTCCCGGGCGGGACCTTGAAGGGCCACGTCTACGCGACGCACTGCGACTCGTTGGACGAGTAGGAGCGCCCGAAGACTCCTCCCGTGCCAGCCCGAGCGCAGCGAGCTTGCGCTTGAGAGTGTTGCGGTCGATGCCCAGGGCCCTCGCGGTACGGCTGAGGTTGCCGGATTCGCGGGCCAGCGCGGCAGCGATGGCCCGCTCCTCCGCCGCGCGGACGACGAGCGCGAGCGGCTGGACGACGTCGGCGGCTGGCGACGCGGGCGCCTCGGGTTCCCCTCCGGCGATCTCGGGCGAGAGGTCGGCGAGGTCCACCTGGCCCCCCGCGAAGACCTTCCAGCGAGCGACCTCGCTGCGCAGCTCGCGAACGTTCCCCGGCCAGCGGTAGGCCGCCAGCGCCCGCGCCGCACGCGCCGTGACCTCCAGGGCCCGCGCGGGCCTCGCGGCGAGGAAGTGCGCCACGAGCAGGGGGATGTCCTCCGAACGCTGGCGCAGCGGCGGGAGCTCGAGGGTCGCGCCGCGCAGCCGGTAGTAGAGGTCCTCGCGGAAGCGCCCCTCGCGGCACAGCCGCGCGAGGTCCCGGTGCGTGGCGGTGACCAGGCGCACGTCCACCGCGATCGCCGCCTCGCCGCCGACTCGGCGCAGCGTCCCCTCTTGCAGCACCCGGAGCAGGTGCGCCTGCACCGGCAGCGGCATGTCCCCCACCTCGTCCAGGAAGAGGGTGCCGCCGTGGGCCAGCTCGAAGAGCCCGCGCTTGCGGGAGACCGCGCCGGTGAAGGCGCCCACCTCGTGGCCGAAGAGCTCGGAGGCGAGCAGTCCCTCGGCGAACGCGGCGCAGCTCTCGGCGACGAAGGGCCCCCGCGCCCGCTCGCTCGCCTGGTGGATGGCCCGCGCCACCAGCTCCTTGCCGGTCCCGGTCTCTCCCAGGACGAGCACCGGGAGGTCCGAGCCGGCGACGCGGGTCGCGCGGAGGAGCAGGGTCTGCATCGCCGGGGAGTCGCCGATGATCGCCTGCCCCTTCCACCCCACGGCGGCGCGCAGGCGGCGAACCTCGTCGCGGAGCGCGCGAATCTCGGGGAAGCCCTCGATGTCCAGCCGCACCTCGCGGACCGGACACGGCGGCGCGAAGACCTCGGGCACGACCTGGAGCATGCGCGCCCGCAGCAGCCCCGCCTGCACCAGGATGACCCACAGGGTCTGCGCCTGCGGCGTCCCCGCGGAGAGGAGCACGTCGTAGCTCCAGTCCTCCAGCGGCGCCTCTGCGGCCAGGCGGCGCAGGACCGGCCCCACCCCGCGGAACAGCTGCCCGTGGTCAGACGGATCGGTCACGGGCAGCACGCAGCACTCCACCCGCTCGATGGACCGGCCGAGTTCGTCGCAGAGCCTGCGGGCGTTCTGCTCTCCCGGGGGCGTCGCGAGCACCCAGGCGGCGGCGTACGGGGGGCGCTCCTTCCACTGCTCGACGAGCCGGCGCACCGGTCCCAGGTCGGTCGCCGGCCGCTTGCCGTGGTGCGCGGGGACGGGTCCGGTCACGCCGCGGTCGGACCAGGTGATGAGCGCGTGGGGCATTGGTGCACCGTACACCAGCAGCGATGCATGGCGCACCAGTCAGCTGGTGCAGCTCGAACCAGAACCCTCCCCGCCCCAGAGCGAGGCCGCCTTGGCCCGGTCCGTGCTCTGGGCTGCAGTCATGAACACCTTCTTGGTCGCGAACGATGACGTCTGGATGGAGGGCGCGGCGCTCGAGCAACTGGAGCGAGCCGCAGCCCTTCAGGGATGCCGCCGCGCGGTGGGGCTGCCCGACCTGCACCCAGGGCCGGGCGGGCTGCCGATCGGCGTGGCCCTGGCCTTCGACGACGCGGTGCTGCCCGGACTGCTCGGCTCCGACGTGGGCTGCGGGGTGCGCGTGGTGCTCACCCGCCTGCGGCGTCCCTCGCTCGACCGGCTCGAGCGGCGGCTCGAGGCAATGCTGGAGGCACCGCTCGACCTGGGAGATCACCCCCAGGCGCTGGCCCTGCTGCTGGCCAAGGGCGTCGCCGGCCTGGCGGAGCTGGAGGCACTTCCAGCCTCCCTGCGGCAGCTGGCGGCCCTGGAGCCTACCGAGCCCCCGCTCGACCCCGCGCTCCTCGACCCGCGGCTCCTGTCGCCTGCGCACGCCTCCGCGTTGGGGACCATCGGCGGGGGCAACCACTTCGCCGAGCTCGCCTACGTGAGCGGAGTCGAGGGCGACGCAGAGGTCGGGACCGAGTACCGGGACCGCCTCGCCGTCCTCGTTCACACCGGCTCGCGCGGCCTCGGACACGACCTGAGCGAACTGTTCTGCGGGGAGCATCTGGAGACTGCCCGGGCGGGAACGTTCCTCGCGGCCCAGGACTGGGCGTGCCGCTTCGCCCGGGCCAACCGGTTCCTGCTCGCCTGGCAGCTGCTGGGAGCCGCCGAGGCGGCGCGGCCCGACAAGGTGGGGCTCCAGGTGGACTGCGTCCACAACCAGGTCGTCCGACGGAGCATCGACGGGCGCGAGGTCTGGCTGCATCGGAAGGGAGCGGCCCCCGCAGAGAAGGACCAGCTCACGGTGGTGCTCGGCAGCCGCGCCGCGACCAGCCACCTGATGCGCGGCGAGGGACAGGGCCGGGCTCTCGAGTCGGTGGCCCACGGCGCAGGCCGCCGCATGACCCGAGCCGAGGCGCTCTCGAAGATGCGTGCCAAGCACCCACGGGACAGCCTCCGGCGGACCCGGTTGGGAAGCCGCGTCCTCTGCGATCGCAACGAGCCGCTCTACGAGGAGCACCCGGACGTCTACAAGCCCATCGGCCCGGTCATCGAGTCCATCACCGCGGGCGGACTCGCGCGTCCCGTGGCCACCCTGTCGCCGCTGGTGACGCTGAAGCTATGAGCCACATCCAGATCTCCGCTGGCAATGGACCGACCGAGGCCTGCCTGTTCGTGGCGCGCCTCGCAGACCGGCTGGCGGTGCGCTGCGCCGAGCTCGGCATCCGCGTCCTCGGACAGCTGCGCCAGGGTCCGAAGGAGACCCCGCGCTCGGTGACACTGCGGGTGGCGGGAGGACAGCTCGACCGCCTGACCCGGGAAGAAGCCGGGACCCACGAGTTGCTGGCGCGCTCCGGACTGCGCGAAGGGCGGGGGCGCAAGCGATGGTTCGCAGGAGTCGCCGTCTTCCCCGAGCCGGAGTCGGTCACGCCGCTGCTCCGCTCGGACCTCGAGCTCGCCACGTGCCGCGCGGGAGGAGCCGGAGGTCAGAACGTGAACAAGCGGAGCACCGCCGTCCGGATCCAGCACCGGCCCTCGGGCGTCGCCGTCCGGGTCGACCAGGAGCGACGGCAGGCGGACAACCGACGGGTGGCGATGCAGCGGCTCTCCGCGCGGATGGAAGAGTCGGCGCGACGCCAGGAGGCAGAGGCGGCAGCGGAGCTCCGCCTGCAGCACTGGCGGCTTGTTCGGGGGCAGGCGGTGCGGACCTACCGCCTCGGGCGAGGGGATGCTCTCGAGGAGGCGTGAGAGTCAGGCGACGGAGTCAAACAGAGGACGGCGCCGCGCTTCCGTCCGGCGCCACAGCCCCCGCTTGCTGGGCCTTCCATTCGCGGAAGACTGCGTCGAGGTCGGGGATGAAGGGGCGGTCGCCCAACACGTGCGCCTGGCGTATCCGGTCGATGCGGAACGTGCGTACCGCTGATTTCTCGACGTCTCGACACAGCAGGTACCAGGCGGGCGTCTCGACGAGCAGGCCGTGGGGCTCGACCGTGCGTCTGGTCGCGGCGCCGTGGCGATCGACGTAGTCGAAGGCAAGGCACAGGCCGCTGGTGAAGCACTCCTCGACGGCCGAGAGGAGCCCAGGGGCCACCGTGCCGAGGTCGGCGTAGATCCGCGGTGTCGCAGGGCGACCGACGACGACCCGCTTGACGAGCGCGCGGAGGGCACGGGCGCGCTCCTTCGGCAGGCTCGAGAGCACCTTGTGCAGCCC
>CAZAIE010000719.1:0-4467 GCA_964485035.1 uncultured Myxococcaceae bacterium
GCGTCACCACCGTCGCCAGCCGCTCCTGGCGTGTGCGCAAGAGTCCCCGGGCCCCGCGCGCGCTCTGCCGGATGCGCTCGCTGGTCTGGTGGATGAGCAGCTCGTCCAGGGTGCGGCTCTGCAGCACCGAGAGGGCGAGCGCGAGGCTGGCGAACAAGAGCGCCAGCCACAGGTTGAGCTTCCCGCGCAGCGACGACATGGCGCCCTACTTGGGTTCGCAGAGCCCGCGGATCTCGTTGCAGACCATGGTGGCCGGCGGGCAGGGGTCCACGTCGTAGTCGCACTCGGCGCTGCAGAGTGAGCCCAGGCAGCGGCCGAACTCGCAGTCGAGCTCCGAGGTGCAGGCCTGGCCCACCTTCTTGGTCCCGCGGGCCCCGGTGGTGCAGCACAGCACCTCGACGGCCGCGGTCCCCAGGTTCTCGCAGCGCTCGCTGGCCGAGCAGTTGTCGTTGTATGCGCACTGGGTCTTGCCCACCTGGTTGCAGTCCTTGGGGGGCGCGCCGGCGTCGCGGGGCACGCACCAGTGCATCACCGAGCTGCAGAACATGATGCCCGGGCATTCCAAGTCGGAGCTGCAGGCGCCGGAGCAGAACCACTGGTGGTCGTTGCGCTCGAGGCACCGGCCGAAGGCGCAGTCGCCGTCGTTCGCGCACGTGGCGCCGGCCTCGCCCGTGCCCCGCGCACCGGAGATGCAGCAGCGCAGCTCGAGGGTGGTGCTGAAGCTGCGGCAGACGTCCGAGGCGGGGCAGCCCTCGTTGGACAGGCAGCCCTGCGCGGGGATGTCCGAGCACGACTTGATGGGCCCCACGTCGGGGGAGTACGCCGCGTCCTGAGGCATCGCCGCGTCCGGTCCGGCGGCCACGGCGGCATCGGCGCCGGCCGACCCCACGTCTGCCCCCGCTCCGGCGTCCGTGCCCGCCACGCCCACGTCGGAGGCAGAGGCGGAGGCGTCCTGGGCGGCGAGCCCGCCGTCCACGGACGCCGCGGCGTCGGAGTGGGCAGCCGCAGCGTCGGGACCGGCGTTGCCGCCGTCCGAGCAAGCGGCCAGGAGGAGCGCCGCGAGAGTCGGGCGAAGGAGTCGGACGAGGTGGGACATGATGGTCTCCGTGTGAGGAAGGGAGACGGGAATCTAGCAGGGCACCCCACCCGTTGCCGCGGACGTTGATCGCCCGGCGAGTGGACGGCTGGACGGCGGGGCTACCCGTCGCCGGGCGCCCGCTCTACTGCCAGGCGGGCCGCGAGCGCGGTCTCCTGCTCCACCTCGGCCGCCAGCTCGGCGACTGCCTTCCAGGAGTTGGCCACGAGGCCCTTGGCCTGCACCAGGAGGAACGGGTCGCTGGTCGCCGTGGCCACCCGCTCGGCGAGCCGCTGCCGCTCGGCGAGGACGTGGGCCACGCGCTGGCGCAGGAGCTCGAAGCGCGCCCCGCTCGTGGCCAGGAGCTGCTCGAGGACCCGGGCCCGGCCCTCCGCCGCGGTCACCTCGGCAGCTTCGAGGCATCCCTGCGCCTGCTGGCACGCCTGTCGCGAGGCCACCCGCACCACCTCCACGCGCGCGAGCTCGTCCTCGGCCGCGCGCCGGGGGCCCCGCGCGAGGTCTTCCACGGAGCGGGCGAGCTGGACCGAGTCGGTGTCGCGCTCCTGCGCCAGGGCCAGCGCCGCCGAGGTCTCCGCCGGGGCCAGCCGGTTCGCAGCCGCCCGCCGCGAGCCCTCGTCCCAGTCGAACGGGTCTTGCCGCCCCAGCTCCCGCGCCGCCTCGCCCAGCCGCACCTGCGCCGCGTGCCGCACGCCGGCCACCGCCCGGTCACTGCCCTCCGCCCACCTCGCCACCGCCTCGTCCACTTTCTGCGGGGGCAGCGGGACCGTCTCCGCCACCCGCCGGGGGGAGCCCGCCAACTCCTCCGCCTCCGGGCGCGCCGGGGCGAGCGCGACCACGACTCCCACGAGAACTCCCAGGCAGCACCGGCGCATCACCACACCTCCTATGACGGAAGTGCCGCGAGCCGCCGGGTGCATTCAGCCCTGGGGAAGCAGGAGCCTCCGGCTTCGTCCCGTGCTACCCTTCGGGTCGTCTTGAACCAAGGAGTCCACGTGCACCGCCTCGCCCCCGCCATCGCGCTCGTTGCGCTCTGCGCCTGCGCCACCAACCCCAAGCCGGTGGCCGACCAGCCCCTGTCGATGACCTGCGCCGAGGTCGCCAAGCAGCTCGAGAACGGCTCTCAGGTGGCCCCCACCGACCGCAAGGACGTGGTGGAGAGCCTCAAGGGTCTCACCTTCCACTGGCGGCTCCGGGTCCTCTCCATCAGCGACGAGATCAGCCGGGCCGAGCTGGCCAACGGCATGGCGCTGAACGTCGAATGCCTGGACCGTCCGGGGACCACCAAGGAGGGGATGCGCTACATCTTCACGCTCTACTTCGAGCGCCAGATCGCCGAGCTCGCCGCCCTGGGCCGGGGCGCCACCCTCACCGTCGACGGCATGATGATGAGCTACGAAGGCCAGGGCGCGTTCGCCGCCAAGGCCAAGGCCTACGCCATCGAGTAGCCCGCCGCGCGCGCACTCGGAGGGGGTCCGGATGCAGCAAGGCCGTCCACCGCCAGCGATGACCGCCGAGTTCCTCTCGGCGATCCTCGAGTGGGTGGGCGACCCGGTCTTCGTCAAGGACCGCGACTTCCGCTTCGTGCTGGTGAATCAGGCCTTCTGCTCCCTCGCGGGCCGGCCACGCGACGAGCTGCTCGGCCGCACCGACTTCGACCTCTTCCCCAAGGACGAGGCCGAGGCCTTCCGCGCGCGGGACGAGCGGGTCTTCGCCTCGGGCGAGCCGGACCAGGTCGAAGAGACGATCACCGCCATCGGTCCGCGCCGGACCATCGCCACCACCAAGGCACCGCTCCGGGACGAGCACGGCCAGGTGGCCTTCCTGGTCGGGGTGATCCACGACATCAGCCGGCTCAAGCAGGCCGAGGAGTCCCTGCGACAGACCAAGGAAGGCCTCGAGCGGCGGGTCGAGGAGCGGACCGCGGAGCTCTCGGCGGCGCAGGACGAGCTGGTGCGCAAGGAGCGCTTCGCCCTCCTGGGCCAGCTCGCCGCCGGCCTCGCCCACCAGATCCGCAACCCGCTCGCGTCCATCACCAACGCCGGGTACCTGCTGCAGCGCGCGCTGGACAGCCGGGAGGAGCCCGACCTCTCGCAGCCGCTGGAGATCATCCTCGAGGAGGCGTGGAAGGCCGACCGCATCATCTCCGGCCTCCTGGACCACGCCCGCGTCCGCTCCCCCGAACGGCAGCGCTGCCGGGTGCTCTCGCTGCTCGACCAGGTGCTGGCCGCGCACCCGCCGCCGGACTCGGTGACGGTCCAGCAGGAGACCACCGAGGTCCCGGACGTCTCGGTGGACGTGGGGCAGACCCGCGAGGCGCTGGGGAACCTGGTGCGCAACGCCCTCGACGCCATGCCCAAGGGCGGGACGCTGACGCTGCAGGCCGCGGCGGAGCCGGGCTGCGTGGTCGTCGCCGTCACCGACACCGGCCCCGGCATCCCGGTGGCCCAGCAGCGGCAGCTCTTCCGCCCGCTCTCCACCACCAAGCCCCACGGCCTGGGCCTGGGGCTGACCACCGCGCGGATGCTGCTGGAGAACCAGGGCGCGACCATCGCCTACGTCGGCATCCCCGGCGGCGGGGCGCGCTTCGAGGTGCGGCTCCCGCTGGCGACGGACTGAGCTACAGGTCGTCGCAGGGAGTGCCGAAGGGCTGGCCCGCGTAGGCGCCCAGCTCGGTGTAGATGAGCACCACGTTCTGCTCCACCGGCAGCAGCTTGAGCTTCACCTTCTGCTTCCCGGCGGTCCAGAAGTGCTCGCTGTCGGCGCGGCCCAGGACCAGGCGCAGGCTGCCTTGCTTCGTCTCGAAGATGGTCCCCTCGGAGTCGTCCACGATGTTGGTCATGGGCAGGGCCTTCATCTCCCCGCGCTTGCCGCGGAAGACCCGGTAGAGCTTGTTGTCCCGGGGCTCGAGCGGGCGGTCCACCAGGAAGTAGACGCCGGTCTCGTCGCGCGCGAGCGCCACCGCCTGGTGCTTCCAGCGGCGCTTGAAGAACTGCGCCCCCGCGAGCAGCTGCTCGGCCTCGGGGCCGGCGACGCGGGTGAACGCGGTCTTGCGGGCTTGGCACTCCAGCGTCAGCGCCTCGCCCTTCTTGTAGAGGGTGGCCGGGGGCTGGCCCAACGGCGTGCGCGGGTCCCAGAAGGAGCGGGACCAGTCGTCGCCGTTGCGGCCGCCGGAGGTGCGGCGCAGCTCCCAAAGCTGCTTGCCGTCGCCAAAGAAGAGGTGCTCGTCGTCGCGGTCGGGCTGCGTGTACGGCGGCACCTGGACCAGGTAGTGGCCCTTGCCGTCGGTGAGCACCTCGAGCTTGTCCTTGAACGCCGAGACGTCGAAGGGCTCGCCGGCCGGGGCGGGCGGGGGCTTCGCGCCCTTGGCGGCC